>NZ_JBFUFP010000971.1:0-2069 GCF_056403375.1 Rhizobacter sp. P2_H2 | reverse complement strand
CTGCGTGGCACTGCTGCTGACGCGGCGGGTGCGGCTCTCGGCGGTGGCCGAGGAGGACCTGACGCCGGCCAACGCGACGGAGAACCCGCTGCGCCCGCCGGTGACCGCGCTGCCGCTGGACCCGCACGACGGGCCGGTGCTGATCGCGGTGGAGTACCGGATCGACCCGGTGCGCGTGGGCGAGTTCCTGCACGTGATGCAGGAGCGGCGCAGCAGCTGCCTGCGCCGCGGCGTGCTGTCGTGGAGCCTGTTCCGCGACACCTCGGACCCGTCGCTCTACGTCGAGCAGTTCGTCAACRAATCATGGGCCGAGCATCTGCGGCACTTCGACCGGATGACGGTGTTCGACCTGGAACTGCGCGAACGGCGGCTGGGCTTCCATGTGGAGCAGTCGCCGCCGAAGGTGACGCGGTATGTGGCGCAGGCGCTGGGGTCCTAGTCTTTTTTCTCGGGCGGGGAGGAGGGGGCGCTGTCCCTGCTCTCCTTCGGGCTCAACAGCTTCGGGATGCGCTCGAAAGCCTTCTTGACGCTGCGCTTGAAGTCTTCTCCTGTTTTCAGAAGGCCGACCTCGAAAGACAAGTGCCGCATGGAGATGTCTCCCGATTTCCCTTTGAGTTGGGGGAAGAACCTGCGGAAAGCCTCCAGCCTTGCATGATCATGCTGGAGCTGCTCGGTAAAGTGGTAGTYGGTCAACAAGAGTTCCTGCTCTTTCCAATTTCCCAGCATGCGCTGCCCTTCACTGTCCATCAGCGCCTTCAGCCGCACAGCATCGGGCCGCGTATCGATCGACGACTGCAACGTGGCTCGCCGAGAATCGCTCATCGACAAGCCCGCCAATGGCGGCCCCATCACGTGGTGTGCAAACTCGATGTCACCGAACGAATGGGGCAGGCTCTTCACGAGGTCCACTTGAAACGCTCGGTGGAATCGCCGGGTCGCTTTCACGGCCGCATTGTTGATGCAGCGCAGCGCGGTGAGCGTGCGCTGGTCCGACACGTGGCCGGCGATGAGCGGGCACAGATCCGCCGCCAATCCACCCAGGGGCAACAAGGCCGCGAGGACGGTCGCGGACCCCTGTCGTGCCAGTTCCGGGCGCAAGAGGGGGGCAGGACTCGTCCGGCGAAGGAAGTTCAGAGTCGGCCTGAGCGGCTTCTCCATTCCGACGTACCTGGGGTCGGTGTCCTTCATTTTTGGATACGCTCTGGGGAAGTTGCCGTTGAAGACCAAATGGATGTCGAGGCATATAGGCCGCGCCTTGCAGATGGCGAACAAGCCCAGGCATGTCCGAGGTTCGTGGAACTCCATGAAAGGTTCGATCCGAACCCGCGTCAGCAATGGGTTGTTGTCGACGACCTTGGCCAAATGCTCGGTGCAGGCCTCCGGGAACACGAGAGTGATGTGTTTGCCGCGATCTCCGACCAACACGAGGGTTGCCAGGGCCGGCGCGGCCAGGCCCGGACGCGTCGGATCGATTGCATCCGGGCGGGCCAGTTCGGCCATCAGCCATTGCGGGCACTCGATCGATGCATCGGTGCAGAAGTGCACTTCGATGAGGGATCGGTTCTGCCGGATGCCTTTGCCGATCGCCTCGGCGGCCTTTTGTGTCACGGCAGGTACGTCGAGTTTGAAGGCAAGCAGGTGCGGACTGTCGCCAATGGCGGGGCCGAGCCCGGTGTCGCAAGGCTCGCCGGACAGGACGGGCTTCGAGATGCTCAGCATGGCCAGCGACGTCATGGAGGGCAGAGCGGCGGCCAGTGCTTTCAGGCCGGAGAACTCGATCGCGCAGCCGTGCAGATTCAGTTCGAAGGGGGGGGCCTCGCGGCGTTGAGACAAGGCAGTGTGCAGCCCGTCGACGCACGCTTCGGTGAAAACGCATCCTTGCGCGAATTCGATCTGATGAACGCTTGGCAGGTCTTTCAGACTCTCGGCAACGATGCTCGCGTTCTCGACGATGCCATGCAGGCGCTTGAGCCGGAATGTCGTCACGACCTCACAAAAGAGATCCTTGTCGCCTCGAGCGAGGCATTGCTGGGCGAACCACAGCGCGCACGCGGGATGCAAGGTCGGCC
>NZ_JBFUFP010000970.1:0-2070 GCF_056403375.1 Rhizobacter sp. P2_H2 | reverse complement strand
GGCCAGCGCGGTGGCGCCGCCGATCAGCAGCGGCAGCGGCGTGCCGCGGCCGACGCTCTGCAGCGCGTTCACCGCGATCGGCCGCAGCACGCTGAACATCGCGTTCAGGATCGCGCGGATCACGGTCGCGGTGAGCTGCGCCGCGTTCGAGACCACCACCCGCGCCCAGCGGGCGGCCTGCAGGATGCAGTCCATCAGCTGCGAATTCATCTCGGCGATCTTCGTCATGTTGGAGGCCAGCACCACGCAGAACAGGTCGATGCCGGTCAGCCCGGCGATCGTCACGAAGCCGAGCTGCTTCAGCAGGTGCGAGAAGGCCTTCATCAGGTAGCTCAGGCCCTGCGCGGCGCGCTGCGTGAGCCAGCCGGGGTTGTCGGAGCTGCGCAGCAGCCAGCGCGCGAGCACCGCGTTGTCGCGCTCGACCGCGCCGCCGAGCCCGCGCACCGCCTGCCAGTTCATCTCGGTGCCGCCGACGCTGCGCACGTACTCGGTCATGTCGTGGTTGGCCACGCTGAGCAGCTGGCCGGTGGGCGACACCAGCATCATGTTGTTCGCGTCGTCCGGCTGGCCGTTCAGGTGGCCGTAGGGGTACGGGCCGACCATCGTCACCGGGTCGAGGTCGTGCGAGACGCGGAAGATGTTGTGCTTGCCGAGCGATTGCTCCATCGCGCTCTGCGCGCCGAGCGCGCCGACGCGCGGGCAGCCGAAGGTGTAGAGCTTCACCGCCTTGCCGCGCGACGAGAAATGCGCCGCCACCAGCGTCGCGACCGCGCCGCCCAGGCTGTGCCCCACGCAGTGCACCACGTCGGCATCCATGATCCGCCGGTCGTCGCGGGCCAGGCCGATCTTCACGCTGTCGAAGGTGTTGCGAAAGCCCTGGTGCACCAGGCCGAAGTCGCCGAAGCCGGTCATCGACGCGCGCAGGTCGGTCAGCAGGTCGGCCTTGGAGTGCTCGGCGCGCGTGCCGCGCGTCGCGATGACGACCTGCTTGCTGCCGGCGCGGTTGAAGCTCAGCACATAGCCGAAGCCGGTGGTGACGCCTGCGGTGGAGCCGGCGAACACCCGGTCGAGGTGGGCGCCGCCGAGCTCGGTGGGCTTCAGCGAGGTGTTGGCGCCGCCGCCCTGGGCCGCGGCGCCGAGCCCGTCGCCGGTGACCATCTTGCGCACGTTGGCGCGCGTCTCCATGCCGATGGTCGGCTGGCCGCTGATCCAGTCCTTCAGCGTGAAGTACGCGTTGTGCGCGATGTACGAAGCCTCTTGCGGCGTCAGGTATTCATTGATCGGTGTCGACATGGTGGTCCGATGCGGTGGTGCGTGTCAGGGGTGCGTCAAGGGTGCGTCAGAGCGCGCGGGCGAGGTCGAGCGACCAGACGGCTTCGCGCGGCGGCGAGGCCCGGTCGTCGGCGGTCTGCAACCAGAGCTTGCTGCCGGAGAGGCCCCAGCGCCGCACGCTGCCGTCGTCGAGGCCGAGCTTCACGAGTTCCAGGCCGTCGCGGTGGCGCGGCGAGAACAGCACCAGGTGCTCGTAGTGGTTCACGTAGCGCTGCGGGCCGAGCCGCTCCTTCTCGGTCTGGTAGCGCACCAGCAGCGCGTCGGGGCGCAGTTGCAGGCTGTCGATGAACCGGAAGGGCAGGCCGCGCGACCAGTCGGGCTCGACGTTGCCGAAGCTGCGCACGCGGTCGGCCTCGGCGTCGTAGATGAACAGGCCGTCGGTGGCCTGCGGGCGGTGGTACTTCAGCTGGATCAGCACCTGCCGGCCCGGCAGCGCGAGCACCGTCTCGGCGCTGTACATCAGCCACTTGGCCTGCGCCGGATCGAACGCGGCGCCGCGCTGCTTGTCGAAGCGGCGCGCATCGCGGGCATCGAGCTGCCACAGCTGGGTGCGGCGCTCGGGCTCGTAGGTGTTGACGACGGCCAGGCCGTCGATCACGAAGGCCTCGGCCGCCGGGTGCTCCGCGCGCGCGGCCGCGAGCGTGCCGGCCGGCGGCAGTCCGCCGTCGATGCTGACGTTGCGCACCTGCGGGTACGCCGCCGCCGGGGCCGCCGGCAGCGAGGCGGGCCAGGCTGATT
>NZ_JBFUFP010000969.1:0-2071 GCF_056403375.1 Rhizobacter sp. P2_H2 | reverse complement strand
GAACGCGCCGACCGCGCCGTAGACGGTGTCGGCCGCCGCCGCGCCCATGCCGGTGGCCAGCCCCGCACGCCAGCCGGCGTCGAGCGTGCGCTGGATCGTCAGCAGCCCGATCGGGCCGACGGGGGCGGCGATCGACAGGCCGATCAGTGCGGATTGGAAGAAGAGAAGCCAGGAGATCGATGACGTCATGCCCGCATTGTCACGAGGCTAGATCACGGGATCCAGCGTACTCACCCTGGGCTCGTCGCGCGGCGAGCGCCACAGCGCCGCATCCTCGTGCCGCAGCTGGTACGACGCCACCGGTCGCCCGAGCAGGAAGCCCTGGATCTCGTCGCAGCCATGCGAGCGCAGCCGCGCGAGCTGCGAGGCCGTCTCGGCGCCCTCGGCATTCACGCGCATGCCCAGCGCGTGCGCAAGCGAGACGATCGAGCCGACGATCAGGTCGACCTTCGGGTCGCGCTCCATGTTCTGCGTGAACGCGCGGTCGATCTTGACCTTGTGGAACGGGAAGCGCCACAGGTAGGCCAGGCTCGAGTAGCCGGTGCCGAAATCGTCCATCACGATCCGCGTGCCCAGCGCCTGCAGCGTCTGCAGGGTCTGCAGCACCTGCTCGGTGTTGCGCATCAGCAGCGATTCGGTGATCTCCAGCTGCAGGCGCTGCGGCGCGAGGCCCGAGCGCGTCAGGCACTCCGACACCACGCCGACCAGGTCGCCCTGGAACTGCGCCGCCGACAGGTTCACCGACACCTCGAGGTGCTGCGGCCAGCGCACCGCCTCCTCGCAGGCGCGCAGCAGCACCCAGCGGCCGAGCGCCTCGATCAGCCCGGCCTGCTCGGCCAGCGGGATGAATTCGGCCGGCGAGATCGCGCCGCGGTCGGGATGCGACCAGCGCGCGAGCGCCTCGTAGCCGCTCAGGCGCAGCGCCTGCGCCTCGAACAGCGGCTGGAAGTGCAGCGTCAGCTGGTCGGACGCGATCGCATGGCGCAGCTCGTGCACCAGCGCGCGGCGCAGCTGCAGGTCGGCATCCATCGCGGCGTCGTAGAAGCTGAACTGGCCGCGGCCATCGGCCTTCGCGCGGTGCAGCGCCAGGTCGGCCTTGTGCAGCAGCTCGTCGCGCGTCAGCCCGTCGGTGCCGTAGATCGCCGCGCCGACGCTCGCGCCGCCCTCCACGCGCCGCCCGCCCTGCTCGTGCGGCGCCGCCAGCACGTCGACCACGCGCTGCGCGAGCGAGGAGACATCGTCCGAGCCGCGCACGCCGCTCTGCAGGATCGCGAACTCGTCGCCGCCCAGGCGCGCGACCAGGTCGAACTGCCGCACCACCTCGCGCAGCCGGCCCGCGACGGCGCACAGGGTGCCGTCGCCGGCGGCCTGGCCGTGCGTGTCGTTGACCAGCTTGAAATGGTCGAGGTCCAGGCACAGCACCGCGAACTTCGGGCCGCCGGCGCGCGCACGCGCCTCGGCCTCGCTGAGCGCCGCCGTGAAGCTCGCGCGGTTCATCAGCCCGGTCAGCGGGTCGTGCTCGGCCAGGTAGCGCACCTGGTCCTCGGCCTGGCGCTCGAGCCGCGAGCGCACGAACCACTGCCGCAGGCTCAGGCCGAGCAGCAGCGCCAGCGCCAGCACCACCGCGATCGCCACCCGCACGAAGGCTGCCGCGATGCGCGCCRCCCGCTCGGCCTGGTCGACATACACCTCGACCACGCCGCCGACGTTGCCGTGCGCGCCCTGCACCGGCACATAGGCCTCGCTGTAGACGCGCGGCCGGTCGGCGCGCTGCGACTGCCGCAGGTAGATGATGCTGCGCCCGCCRAGCACCAGCTCGCGCACCTCGGGGCTGCGGGCCAGCGTATCCAGCGGTGCCGCAGCCCGCGCGCGCGCCAGCTCCTCGGCGCCCAGGCCGAGCTGCTCGGACACCAGCAGCTCGCGCCCGTGCGGGTCGTAGAACTTGAAGCGGAACACCTCGCCCAGGTGGCGCAGCCGGCTGAGCTGCTCGAGGGCGGCCGGCGTCAGCGGGCCACCGGCGAAAAGGCTGTCGAGGTCGGGCACGGTGTCGCGCACATAGCCCGCCCACTGC
>NZ_JBFUFP010000968.1:0-2073 GCF_056403375.1 Rhizobacter sp. P2_H2 | reverse complement strand
GTGATGAGATCGAGGATCTCATCGAGCTGCGCGATCGAGCGCACGTGCATGCGCGCGATGAAGCAGTCCTCGCCGGTGACCTTGTCGCACTCGCTGATTTCCGGTATCGCCTGCATCAGCGTCTGGACGGCACGCAGATGGCCGGGCAGCGGGCGGATCCGGACGATGGCCTGGAGCTGGAAACCCAGGGCCTCGGGGTCGATGTCCACGCTGTAGCCCCGGATGACGCCGCGCTCCTCGAGGCGTCGCAGACGCTCGGACGTGCTCGGCGAGGACATCCCGATGCGCCGAGCGAGATCCTTCAACGAGATGCGCGCGTCCGCGGCGAGGATGCCGAGGATGGCGCGGTCGGTGGTGTCGATCATGGTGGGCCGGTCAAGCGAACGAGTTGCCTTTTATTGTCAGGCAATCTCCATGTTTCACCTARCAAACAGCATTCAACACCCGAGCTTCTTGTGCAATTCTCTGGGGACCTCAGGGAAGGGCCTCATGACAATCAACAACAGACGCCGCGGTGCGATCGAGATGACGCTGGCCATGGTGATCTCCGGCACGATCGGATGGTTCGTGGTTCGCTCCGGCCGGCCCTTGATCGAACTGCTCTTCTGGCGCTGCGTGTTCGGGGCCGCGACGCTGACCGTCGTGTGTGGCATCCGCCGTCATTTCCGACACGGCCTGCCGCTTCGGACGATCGCCTGGGCGGCTGTCGGCGGGGTGGCGCTGGTGCTCAACTGGCTGCTGATCTTCGCGTCGTTCTCGCACGCGTCGATCTCGGTCGCCACCGTGGTCTACAACACGCAGCCCTTCATGCTGGTCGGCCTGGGCGCCTTGTTGTTCGGCGAACGGCTGACGGCCGACAAGCTCGCCTGGCTCGCGGTGTCGTTCACCGGCGTGCTGCTCATCGCCTGGGGGCAGGGCGCCACCGGCCACYCGGGCGCGCGCTACGTCGCCGGCATCCTGATGGCCCTGGGCGCCGCCTTCTTCTACGCGGTCGCTGCCCTGGTCGCGAAACGGCTGCGCGGGACCCCGCCGGAATTCATCGCGCTGATCCAGGTGGGCGTCGGCATCGCGATGCTCGCGCCGTTCGCGCAACTCTCCACCCCACCGGCGGATGCCGGCACCTGGGGGACGCTGATCACGCTGGGGGTGGTCTACACCGGCCTCGTGTTCGTGCTGCTCTACGGCGCGATTCAAAAGCTGCCGACGTCGACAGTCGGCGCGCTCTCGTTCATCTACCCGCTCGTGGCACTCGTGGTGGACTACGCGGTGTTTGCGCAACGCCTCGGGTTCTTCCAATGGGTCGGTGCAGCCGCGATCCTGCTGGCGGCCGCGGGCACGACGCTGGGCTGGTCGCGGCCGAAGGCCGGGAACGTTGTTCGGCGTACCACGCCAGGTTGACGCCCGCGCCAGCCTGTTCCCGGGGTGGGCGCCCTCCATGGCGCCAACATTTCTCGTACACGGTCGAGAGCAGCGCCACCGCCTACACCTTGAGGGCCGCGGGTGGTGAGTGCGCCGCACCTAGAACGCGTACTGGATCCCGAACGAGACCAGCACCGGCAACTGGTAGACCTCTTCGCGGGTCTGGTAGTCGGGGCTGTAGCTGTAGCCCGAGACGTTCTTCCGGTTGTAGGCGTTGATCAGCTCGACGTACTGCGTGAGGCGGGGCGATACCTTGCGGTCCAGCCGCAGGTCCAGCCGGTGGTAGGCCGGTACGCGCACCGAATTGATGGCGCCGTAGACCGGCTTGGCGCGCCCGTCGGGGTACGTGCCCGTGCCCACCACCGGCGTGTACGGCGAGCCGGTGTGGTAGCTCCACTTGGCGCCCCAGATCCACGCGTCCGAGTGCTTGTACTGGCCCACCAGCGTGGCGATGACGGGCTGGTCGTAGTCGAAGCGGAAGCTCTCGCCCGTCAGGTCGTTCCGGCGCCGCGCCTGCGAGACGCTGAGCGAGAAGAAGCCGGTCAGCTTCTCGCTGCCGTCCTTCTTCACCAGCAGCTCGAAGCCGCGGGCCGTTCCGCTGCCGCCGTTGACGTACTTCAGCGCCGGGTCGTCGACCGCATAGCCCTGGAAGGT
>NZ_JBFUFP010000967.1:0-2075 GCF_056403375.1 Rhizobacter sp. P2_H2 | reverse complement strand
GAAAAACCCAATGCACGAAACGGAGTTGCGCAAAAAGGTCTGGCGTGGAGGAAGCGCGCCCACGCTCGATAGCGACTTGTACCGCTCCATCACCGAGGAGTTACGCCAACAGACTGACGATTTGGACGGGGCGACTCCAGAAGGTGAGCCGTGGGAATTCACGCTCCCGACAACGCTGGTATGGCTCCAGCCCGACGACAAGCTTCCAGTTTTCCCGTGAAGCTGCTCGCCTACGCGCTGTCAACGCACCATTTCATTGCTAGAGGTCTTCGTGCTGAATTCATCAATTCTCGGTGCTAGCGCTGTGTTACAAGGCGTCCAGATGGGAGCAGAGTTACCTTTGGGCCTATGCGCTGTCGATGCTTTGAGGATTGTTCAACTGGKACTATTGTCTGTAGGGATGGAGATACCCGACGCCGACGAACGTGACGGCTCAATGGTCGGGACTCAGCGAGCAATCGGTGAATTTCGAAAGACCCGGTCGCTGGGTCAGGGAACCATGCTCATTGATCCTTCATTTCTTGATCGGCTCGACTTGGAGCTCTCGTTTCTCGAAGGAATCGTAACACCGGCGATGAGCGCAGCGACGCCACTGGATGCCAACTTGGTTCGACTCGATCCGATGATGGCCTCGCTGCTTGGAGCGAACTTTCGTACGTACGGACTGGACAAGGAGATCATCGACCGTGTGCGCAGCAACCTACAGCTAGGAAACCGAATGTGTTTTAGGCTGTCGCTCGATCTCATCCCGATGGTGGCGAATCTATTTAATGAGCAAATCGCCGAGCCTCTCATCTTTAAAGATTTCTGCACGAAGAACGGCCCATGTACCGATGTATTTTTTGACATCAGCAAATCATTTATTCCGTACCGTGATTTTCTACTAGCTCACAATCCTGGAAAGGCATCTCTCGCGATGTCAATCGGCAAGAAAACCCGCCCTGACATTCTAAGTCATCGCCCTCCTGACTTCGATTGGTACGAAGTCAAACCGGCGAGCCTCTACGGCATTCGCGACAGCGTTGAAAAGCTCGTCATTCTACTTGGTCTGTATCTCAGACTTCCATATAAACCGGGGAAGCGATATACGCCAACAAAGGACATTGTCCTTGGCACCTTGTTTTCTCCAGAAGGTCACCAACTCAAAATAATACTCGAGACTGAGCGCCCGTTACCTGGCGTTATTTTTTGGGCTTTGTGCATAGAGGGCGATTACGTCGAATACTTCAATCGGTATCAGATAGTGACCGGAATCCTCCAAATTTTGGTCGGGATAGGTCTCCTTCTTCCCGAGGTCGCCTTGACCGCCGAAGGGGGGGCAATGATCGCTGCGGCGGTGCGAGCATTCGCTGCAACGGGTGGTTTTGTACTTACCTTGTTGAAAACAAGTCCATGAGATCCGCTCGGAGCGGATGGTGCAGCAGCTGCTAGCAGTAGCGCGTTCGGAGCCCGATGGCGAGAGCATGCGCGTCGAACAAGTCAGCCTGGACGACTTGGTGCGATCGGCGGTATCGGACTTCGCGGCAAAAGCCGAGCATCGCGGCATCGACCTTGGGGCGCGCGTCGGCGCCGGCATCATGGCGCGGGCCGACGCCCATCAGCTGCGCGTGCTGCTCGACAATCTGGTCGAGAACGCGCTGCGCTACACACCGTCGCGCGGCGTGGTCGACGTCGAGGCGGACCTGCAGGACGGGCGGCCGCGACTACGCGTCGTCGACAACGGACCCGGCATCCCCGAAGCCGAACGCGAGCGTGTGTTTGACCGCTTCTACCGCGGCGTGGATGCGCAGACGCTCGCGCCCGACAGCGGCGGCAGCGGGCTGGGTCTGGCCATCGTGCAGGCCATCGCCGAACGCCATCACGCGAGCGTCAGCCTGCACACGCCGCAGGCGCATCGCGGGCTGGAGGTGCGGGTCGTGTTCTCTCAACTGCAAGGAGCCTGACATGGGCATGCCGGCGAGCTGGTTTCAGTGGGCCTTGCTGTCGGCGACGTTCGCCGCACTGACGGCAATCTTCGCCAAGGTCGGCATTCGCGGTGTCGACTCCGACCTCGCCACGTTGGTGCGCACCACGGT
>NZ_JBFUFP010000966.1:0-2079 GCF_056403375.1 Rhizobacter sp. P2_H2 | reverse complement strand
GGGCGCGCACGACGCGATCGTGCGGGCCTGCGAGCTGCGCTTCCGCCCGATCATGATGACGACGCTGTGCTCGCTGATGGGCGCGCTGCCGCTCGCGCTGGGCTGGGGCGCCGGCGGCGAGCTGCGCCAGCCGCTGGGCGTTTCGATCGTCGGCGGGCTGCTGTTCTCGCAGGTCGTGACGCTGCTCGTCACGCCAGTGCTCTACCTTGTGTTCGACCGCTGGGCGGCGCCGCATCCGCAGGCGCTGCCTTCTGCCGCGCTTCCTTCCACCTGATGTCTCGCTCGTGATGGTCTCGCATTCACTCTTCCTCCCAATGCGCGCTGCCCCGTGGCGGCGGCGCGTGTCCGTCCCGTTGCTGGTGCTGGCGGTTGCTGCGCTGCTCTTTGCGGCCGTCGCGCACTCGGCGCTGCACACGCACTCGTTCGTGAACGTCGACCTGTGGCTGGGCCTTGCTCTGCAGGCCGACCCGTCACCGTGGGTGCATGCGCCGATGGCCTTCGTGAGTGCCGTGCATGGAACGCTAGGGTTGACGCTGTTGTCGTCGGTCGTGGTGTTGGTGCTGTGGTCGCTGAATGATCGGCCTTGGGCCATCGTGTTCGCGACGACGATGCTGGGCGAGGCGTTGGTCAACAGCGGGCTGAAGCAGATTTTCATGCGGCCGCGGCCGGCCTTCAGTGCGTATGCGGCCGAGCTGCACAGCTACAGTTTCCCGAGCGGGCACAGCATGGCGGCCGCGGTCTTCTACGGCCTGCTCGCGCTGTGGTGGTGCGATCGGTTGCCTCGTTGGCAGGCGAGGGTAGGTGTGTGGGCGGTGGCGGCTGCGATGACAGGTTGGGTCGGCTTCAGCCGCATCTACCTGGGCGCGCATTTCGCAAGCGATGTAGTGGCCGGCTTTGCCGCGGGCGCCGCATGGTTCGCGCTGATGCTCGTCTTGTTCAATCGGGCCGATTCAGCACGCGGCTCCGTCCGCTGAGCCTGAACGCGCGCCGCTCTTTCTAGCCGCAGGAAATTAGTTCAAGTTCCCTCCGGAACCCGGGGATGCCGACTCCAACCGGAGCGTCCGCGTGTGGGGCCGCTTCGAATTCTTGAATCTGCTCAGCGGATTGTCCGGCCAGGCGCGTGCAACGGCGGAGCACGGTGTGGCCCTCGGTAGATGTCGCTGTCGGCCGCAGCATTCGCGCAAGGCGGCTGGCCACCATTTTCCGGTGGGGGCGGATGCAGGTGCAGCAAAGTGAACCCACCGACCGAGTTTCGCTCCGCGACACAGTTGAATCGAGCAAGGCTGTCAGTGTCCTCTTGCCGGAGCACGACGAATCCGCCACTCGCGGCGACGCGCTGCAGGGCCTCTGCGGCGCTGCTCGCGAACTCCGCACGGCCGCCGCTGTAGAACGATGCCGAGTGCATGCGTTCCGTGACGAACACCAACGGTTCGGTGCCTTGATGTCGATGGGCTGCCCAAACGCCAACGACAGCCTTGGCGGAGTTGTTGCTGAAGGTGCCGGCGCGTTCGGCCTCAATAGCGGTCACCAGCGTGCTGCTTATCGAAAACACGAGGCCTGCGACGATCCAGGCATTCATGCGTTCGGCTCCGACGCGGCCGCGCAACCATTGGCTGGCCCACAGGGCCATCGCCGGTAAGGCAGGCAGGGCATACGGCAGGATGATGTTGCGCGCGGCTGTGAAGAACACCAAAGGGGCGAGCGACCAGCAGGCCAGGTAGAGACGCCACGAACGCCGGTCGGTTTCCTCGTTGAACGGGTCAGCCGTGGCCCTCCGGCGGTCGAGGGCGACCGCAAGCAGCACCAGCGGCCACGGGAGCGTCGCCACCAGTGCGAAGACCCAGATCGTGCCCGGAGCGAAGGCGTGGGCGAAACCGTAACGGTCGCCCGACCACCCTGGGGTGACGAAGCGGTGCCAATGTTCCCCTACGATGAAATAGTCAATGAAGCCCGGCGTCTTCAGTTCGGCAGCGATGTACCACCAACCAGCTGCCGCCACAGACATGGCCAGTCCGATGAGCCACGGCACCTCTTTCCACAAACGGCCCAGCTGTCGCGTTTGCGTTGCCCATGCCACCG
>NZ_JBFUFP010000965.1:0-2087 GCF_056403375.1 Rhizobacter sp. P2_H2 | reverse complement strand
GCAGCGAGGTGACCGGCAACCTGGGCGAGCTCGAGCCGCTCGCGGTGCGCCTGGGCCYGATCCAGAACACGCTGAAGCCGCGCTTCAGCTCGCCGCAGATCGCGCTGTTCGCGTCCGACCACGGCCTGGCGGTCGACGGCATCAGCCCGGTCGGCCAGCCCTCGACGGCCAGGCTGGTGCAGAACCTGCTGGCTTCGCAGCTGCCGGTGTCGGTGTTCGCGCGCATCCAGGGGCTGGAGCTGAGCGTCGTCGACTGCGGCGTCGCCGAGGCGGTGGCGCCGCACCCGCGGCTGATGGCCCGCAAGATCGCCCACGGCACGCGCAACGCGCGGGTCAATGTCGCGATGACGCTCGACCAGGCGCATGCCGCGATCCGCGCCGGCATGGAGATCGCCGATGCGCTGCCCGGCAACGTGATCGCCTGCGCCGGCGTCGGTGTCGGTTCGCACGAGAGCGCGGCGCTGGTGCTGTCGGGCTTGTCCGGCGAGCCGATCCGCGACCTGGTGTTCGGCGGCCCCGGCGCGCGCGCCGACCACGAAGCCCGGCTGCTGATGGTGCTGCAGGGCGCACAGGGCCGCCACCGCGACGTCACCGACCCGGTCGAGGTGCTCGCGGCCTACGGTGGTTTCGAGATCGCGATGATGGTGGGCGTGATGCTCGTCGCATCGAGCAAGCGCCACCTGATCATGGCCGACGGCGTGCCGGCCTGCGCTGCGCTGATGGTGGCCTCGCGCATCGCGCCGACCGTCACCGACTACTGCGTGTTCTGCCGCAGCCACAGCCATCCCGGTCTCACGCAGACACTGGGCCTGTTCCACGCGCTCGCGCTGCTGGAGCTGGGCATGGAGAGCACCGACGGCACCGGCGCGACGCTGGCATGGCCGCTGGTGCGCAGCGCCGCGGCGCTGTTGACCGAGGTCGCGGAGGGCGAGGATCCGGGGCCGTCGCTGCCGGCGGAGTTCGGTCCGGCGGGCAATTCGGGACCGGGGCGCTTCACCCGCGACTGAGCAAAGCCGGGCCGAGCGCCGGGCCGCCCCAAGCCGGCCCGGATCCCCTCGGGGGATCGGTCGACGTACCCGTCGACCGAGGGGCTGTCATCAGCGCGCCGTTTCGCCTGGTTTCACATAGGGTGCGCGAGGGCGCCCCATGTTGTTGCCGCCCTTCGATTGCGACGTCGGCGGCGGCGGAATGGCGCCCTGCACGGCCGGCATCGGCGGTGCCGGCTGCATCTGCGGCGGTGCGGGTTGCATCGGCGGCGGCGAGGACTGCATCGACGCGGTATCGACCGGCGGCAGGCTGCCGGTCGCCGGCGGCGGCAGCGCCGGAATCTCGAGCACCAGCGCCGGCGTCCCCTGCAGCGGGCCGATCGACGCGGTGCGCAGGCTCACGGTCTGCAGGATCCAGTTCTCGTCGACACGCGCGCCGGCCAGGAACGCCCGCGCCGGCTTGCCATCAACCGCGATCAGTGCGACGCCCGGGGCCGACCCCTCGGGACTGTTCTTCGCCGCCATCACGCCGATCAGCTTGAAGCGGTTGGCGGCCGGCGAGACCTCGGCCACGGCCGCGACCGGCTCGGCACCGAGCAGCCGCGTCAGGTCGCCGCGCAGGCCGACCGAGGTCGCCACCGTCACCGCATTGGAAGGCGCAGGGGTCGGCCGCACGAACAGGCGCATCCCCCAGAACACGATGGATCCGGCCACCAGGGCCCAGATTACGAATGCCGACAATCTCGCAGTCATTCGACGATTATGATTGATCGTTCACCTCCGAACGGTAACGTGATTGTTGCTGACACTCTTATGACCCGAGCCTCTCTTCAAGCCCCGCGTCGCCACCGCGGCTTCACGCTGATCGAACTGATGGTCGTGCTGGTGATCATCGGCGTGCTGGCGGCGCTGATCGTCCCGAACGTGCTGGACCGTGCCGCCGAAGCGCGCGTCACCGCCGCCCGCACCGACGTCAACAACCTGATGCAGGCGCTCAAGCTCTACAAGCTCGACAACCAGCGCTTCCCGTCCGGCGAGCAGGGCCTGCAGGCCCTGGTCGTCAAGCCGACGACCGGCACCATCCCGCCGAACTGGAAGCCC
>NZ_JBFUFP010000964.1:0-2089 GCF_056403375.1 Rhizobacter sp. P2_H2 | reverse complement strand
GCCGACTGGTCGCCAGATGCCTCTTCGCCGAACTGTACGTGCAGTCTTTTTCCACCAGAGGTTGCCCAAGTCACAAGTCTTTGCGACGAATACTTGATGCCGTGCACACGCACGTAGGGCACATGGCATTTCCGTGGATTCACGATTATCGATCTCGTGTGCATCGATCCTCCTGAGCTTCGCAGCCAATTTATCACTGGCGAGACTTGTTCCTACGATCGCGCCAGTCGCGGGAGGGACATCGAGCGTTGGCCCGGATCGGCAGCAGCAGGAGAGTCGTCTTCGCTTTCCTCCCGCCCTCGCATCGGCCTMGCCACCATTCTCATCGGCGCTCGCTCGGGCGCACGACCGCCCTCAGTTGCCTCCTCTCTCATGGAACCGTAAGGAGTCCAGCATGAGCCAGCGGCAGCTGATCGATCTGCGAAGCCGCTTGCAGCGCAAGGATCGAGGGCCCGATAAGCCTGTTGACGACGTTCACGGCGCCCGAGTCGGGCTTGTCGCCAAGACGCCAGTTGTTGGCGAGCAGCGGTGCGCTCATGGCGAGGGCCTGCTGGCCCGCTTGCGTCCATGTTTGGGCTCGGTCCGACCTCCAGTTTCAACCAGCGCAGCGAACCGGTCCAGCGAGGCCTGCAAGCTCGCCGATTGAGCCCGAGCAACTTCTGCGTCCCTGGAACTGGTTTCGCTGGACGCGCGCAGTTCTACCAAGCGTTGCCGTTCCGATGCCAACGCGGCCGTTGCGGCCGCCAACTGCGTCTTCAGCCCCTCCTCCCGGTCCCTCGCGGCGTTCACTTGCTTGCGCGCCTGCTCGTCAGCCGCGGCGCCGGCCTGCTGGGAGGCGTCGAGGCTCTTTTGCAGCGACTCGGAGTGGCGTTYGGCCTTCGCACGCGAGTTCCGCTCCCGCTCAAGCTCAAGGGCGACGCGGCGGTCCGCGGCGTCGGCGCGCTCAATGGCCGCGGCCAGCTGCCGCTTGACCTCTGCAAACTCAGCGCTCGACTTAGTGTCCTGCTCACGAAGGCGCTCGGTCGTGGAGGTGAGCGAAGCACGCACCTCGATCAGTCGCGCGCGCTCGGCGGCGAGGTCTTGCTTCGCCTGGTCGAGCAGCTTGCCCTTTTCGGCCAGTTCGCCCTGTAGCTTAGCTGCCTTCGCGGTTGCCTCGAAGGYAGCGGCATCGCTCTGGACCGCGCGTTCCTTCTCCGCCTCGACGTTCGCGATTGCCGCTGCCATGCCCTCGTTGAGCCGCTGGTCGAAGTCGCGCCGCGTCTCGGCCAGAGCCGTTTCCCAGAAGTGTTTGGCGGCTTGCTGAACCGGGTCAGGAACATTCGACGGCGCCGAGAACGCCCCAGGGTCCCGAATGCGCCCGCCCAGGTGCCTGAACCACGTCTCCAGGAACGGACTGACGGTGTTCGGCGAGCCGCTGCCAATTTTTTGGCGCACGCGTTCGATCGTCGGCCGTGCGCCTTCAAGCAGAAGCGCATCACACGCGTTCCAGACATCGGTTTGACTGATTCCGCGCGGCATTTTTGGTCTCCTTGATCGGCGCCCTGCTTTGGGCCTACATTAGTCACGATAAGTGATAGTTACCGCGACCTATCTTTCAGATACGTTAGACATCGTACAGTTTACATATGAAAATAGAGAAAACATCACTCGCGACGCTTGTTCCGGCCGCCAGCGGGTCGCACGCCCTGGATCCGACGCAACTGGGCTCGATGGCGCAAGAGGCCGAGGCCGCGTTGCTGCGCCAAGGGGAGTCAGAAAACACCTTGCGCAGCTACCGCTCGGCCCTGCGCTACTGGGCCGCCTGGTACGCGCTGCGGTACCGCCGCCCGATCAGCCTACCGGTCGATGAAGCGGCCGTCGTTCAATTCATCGTCGACCATGCCCAGCGCCTCGACACCGCCGGTGAGCTCGTCAGCGAGCTGCCGACGGCGATCGACCTGGCGCTGGTCGACGGTGGCTACAAGGGAAAGCTCGGCGCCCCGACGCTGAACACCCTCGTGCACCGCATCAGCGTGCTGTCCAAGGCGCACCAGGTGCAGGTGGTGGTCAACCCGTGCGCGCAGCCGCGGGTGCGCGAGCTGCTGTCCAA
>NZ_JBFUFP010000963.1:0-2089 GCF_056403375.1 Rhizobacter sp. P2_H2 | reverse complement strand
GGGCACAGCGGACTGGACCAGAGGGGACCAGACGGGATCAGATCGTCTGCGTCGGCTTGGCGGATTGGATGGAGGTGCCGAGGATCTCCTCGATCTTCAGCTTCAGCACGCGGGTCTTCTCGTCGGTCGGGAACCGCACGCCGACGCCCTGGGTGCGGCCGCCCGAGGCATTGGCCGGCGTGATCCACGAGACCTTGCCGGCGACCGGGTAGCGCTGCGGATCGTCGGGCAGCGACAGCAGCAGGTAGATGTCCTCGCCGAGCTTGTACTCGCGCGTGGTCGGCACGAACAGCCCGCCCTCGCTGAACAGCGGGATGAAGGCGGCGTACAGCGCGCCTTTTTCGCGGAAGACCAGCTGGATGACGCTCGGCCGCGAGGCTGCGGCGGGTGCAACTGCGCGGGAGGGAGTGGCAGAGGAATCGCTCATCGGGCCGAGTGTACCGAAGGACCCTTGACATGGCGCGCCGGAGCGAGTGCCTCGCGCGCCTGTTGCACCAAGGATTCCACCATCACCGGCTGATTCCACGGGTGCTCGCCATGCCGGCTCGCGGTGGACAGCGCCGACGCCCAGCGCGTCAGGCCGTACAGCGGCATCGCGGCGGGCAGCGATGCCGGCGGAAAGTAGCGCGGCGCAGCACCGCAAGCCAGGCACAGCGCGTCGTGGCAGAGCTTGTGCATCGCCTCCAGCAGCCGCGGCAGCGGCCACGCGCCGAGCTGGCCCGCGTCGCCGGCGGCGAGCTGCTTCGGCAGGCGCAGCCAGGCCACCGCGTCGACGCCGTCCTGCACCCATTCGAGCGCCTGCAGCGGCTGGCCGCCGGCCGCGGCGAGCAGCACGTCGGGTTGCGCCACCTTGTGCTCGGCGAGCCAGCGGGTGGCCAGCTCGGTGGGCGGCAACGCCAGCGGCAGCGCCTGGCAGCGGCTGCGGATGGTCGGCAGCAACGCATCGGGCGAGCCGCTGCTGAGGATGAAGCGCGCCTGCCCAGGCGGCTCTTCCAGCGTCTTCAGCAGCGTGTTGGCCGAGATGCCGTTCATGCGTTCCGCCGGGTGCAGCAGCACGACCTTGGCGCGCCCGCGCGCCGAGGTGGTCTGCGCGAAATTGACCGCGCCGCGGATTGCCTCGACCTTCAGTTCCTTGCTGGGCTTGGCCTTCGAGGCCTTGGCCTCGCTGTCGCCGCCCTCTTCCGCGGCGTCCCAGCCCAGCGCTTCGCGCAACGCCTCGGGCAGCAGCACCAGCAGGTCGGGGTGCGAGCGCGCCTGCACCAGGTGGCAGCTGGCGCATCGCCCGCAGGCCGGCCGAGATTGCCCGACCGGCGCGGCCTCGCACAGCCATGATTGCGCGAGCGTCAGCCCGAGCTCGAACTGGCCGATGCCCTGCGGCCCGTGGATCAGCAAGGCATGACCGCGCTGTGTGCGCAAGGCTTCATCGAGCGCCGCTGCCAGCCAGGGCAACGGCAGCTTTCCTTCGGGATCTACCACGGGTGCTGCTCCAGGGTGGCGAGAACCTGCTGCCAGACCTGCTCGCGCGGTGCGGCGGCCTCGATGCGAACGATGCGATGCGGCGCCGCCCGATGGCGCGCCTCGTAGCCGGCGCGCACGCGCTCGAAGAACGCGAGGTCCTGCTGCTCGAAACGATCCGGCGCGCGCACTGCGGCGCGGCGTTCGGCCGCCACCGCGGCGGGCAGGTCGAACCAGAAGGTCAGGTCGGGCTGCAGGTCGCGGTGCACCCAGCCTTCCAGCGTGGACAGCACACCGGCATCGAAGCCGCGGCCGCCGCCCTGGTAGGCGAAGCTCGCATCGGTGAAGCGGTCGCACAGCACGGTGCGGCCGGCGGCCAGCGCCGGCTCGATGACCTGCGCAAGGTGATCGCGGCGCGCACCGAACACCAGCAGCGCCTCGGTCAGCGGATCCATCGGCGAGTGCAGCAGCAGCTCGCGCAGTTGCTCGGCCAGTGGCGTGCCGCCCGGCTCGCGGGTCAGCACGACAGGCCGGCCGGCCTGTCGCAGGTGCTCGGCCAGCGCGTCGATGTGCGTGGATTTGCCGGCGCCGTCGATGCCTTCGAAGGTGATGAATCGTCCGCGCACGGGCACTG
>NZ_JBFUFP010000962.1:0-2094 GCF_056403375.1 Rhizobacter sp. P2_H2 | reverse complement strand
AACGTCAACTTCGAGCCGACGCGCCGCCAGGGCGTCGAGGCCGAGCTGTCGCAGGCGCTGGGCAGCACGGCCAACGTGCGCGTGGTCGCGGCTCAGCGCCAGGCGCGCTTCACGGCCGGCCGCAACGACGGCAAGGACGTGCCGCTGACCGCGAAGACCACGCTGGCCTTGCGCGGCGACTGGGCGTTCGCCGAGGGGCACCGCGTCGACGCCGGCGTGAACTACGTGTCGTCGCAGACGCCGGACTTCGAGAACGCCTGCACGATGCCGGCCCACACGACGCTGGACCTGCGCTACGCGTACCAATGGCAGATGCTGGAATTCGCGCTCGGCGTGACCAACGCGACCGACAAGAAGTACTACACGCTGGCCTTCCGCTGCGTGAACGGCGCGACCAGCTCGATCTACCCGGAAGACGGCCGGGCCTTCACCGGCTCCATCCGCATCCAGTTCTGATCGAGTTCGATGGCGAGCCATGAACTGATCCTCGGCGGCCAGCGCAGCGGCAAGTCGCGCTGCGCCGAATCGCGTGCGATCGCCTGGCTCGCGACGCCGGGGCATGAGGCAGCGCTGCTCGCCACCGCGCTGCCCGGCGACGGCGAGATGCGCGAGCGCATCGCACAGCACCGCCGCGACCGCGCCGAGCGCGTGCCGGCGATGGTCACGCACGAGGTGCCGCGCGACCTCGCGCTCGGCATCGTGCAATACGCGCACCCGCAGCGGCTGCTGGTGATCGACTGCCTGACGCTGTGGACGACGAACTGGCTGATGCCCATGGAGCCGCTGGACCAGCCGCACGAGCGCTGGCAGGCCGCGTCGCAAGCGATGCTGGACGCATTGGCGGCGGCCGCCGGCCCGGTCGTGCTGGTGTCGAACGAGATCGGCCTCGGCCTGTCGCCGATGACACGCGAGGCGCGACACTTCGTCGACGAACTGGGGCGGCTGCACCAGGCGGTTGCCACGCACTGCGCGCGCGTGACGCTGATGGTGGCCGGGCTGGAACTGGCCGTGAAGGCGCAGACACGATGACGATGCACACCCTCCTGAAGCAGGTGCTGGCGATGGCGCTGCTGGCCGCGACCGGGCTGGCTGCCACCGCGGCCCCACTCACGCTGAAGGACGACCGCGGCCGCACGCTGACGCTGGCGGYCCCGCCGCAGCGCGTGATCAGCCTGCTGCCCTCGCTGACCGAGAGCGTGTGCGCGCTCGGCGGCTGCGCGCGGCTGGTCGGCACCGACCGCTATTCCAACTCGCCGGCCGAGGTGCTGGCGCTGCCCAAGCTGGGCGGCATCGACGACGCGCAGGTCGAGCGCATCGTCGCGCTGAAGCCCGACGTGGTGCTGGCCGCCACCTCGGCGCGCATCATCGAGCGGCTCGAGCAGCTCGGCGTGCACGTCGTCGTCGTCGAATCGAAGACGCATGCCGACGTGCAGCGCAGCCTCGCGACGATCGCGCAGCTGCTCGGCACGCCGGAGCGCGCCGCGCCGGTGTGGGCGCGCATCCAGCGCGAGATGGCCGAGGCCGCGGCGCGCGTGCCGGCCAAGGTGCGCGGGCAGCGGGTGTATTTCGAGGTCGATGCGTCGCCGTACGCGGCGGGCAGCAGCTCGTTCATCGGCGAGACGCTGACGCGGCTCGGCCTCGGCAACATCGTCACGCCCGAGCTCGGGCCGTTCCCGAAGCTGAACCCGGAGTACGTGCTGAAGGCGCAGCCCGACATCCTGATCGGTGCGCAGCGCAACGTGGCCGAGATGCCGGCGCGCCCGGGCTGGGCCGCGCTGCGCGCGGTGCAGGGCGGGCGCAGCTGCGGCTTCGATCCGGCGTCGTACGAAGTGCTGATCCGCCCGGGGCCGCGCATGGGCGAGGCGGCCTTGCAGCTCGCCGGCTGTGTCGCCGGCCTCCCGGAGCCGCGCTGACGTGAACGGACTTGCGCTCCGCCTGCGACGGCGCCTGGTCGTCGCGATGCTGGTGCTGACCGCGCTGCTGCTCGTCGCCGGGCTCGCGGCCGGCAGCGAGGGCTGGTCGCTGCCGTCGCTGTGGGGGCCGGACGCGGCGCTGATCGTCGGCCAGATCCGCGCGCCGCGCACGCTGGGGGCG
>NZ_JBFUFP010000961.1:0-2097 GCF_056403375.1 Rhizobacter sp. P2_H2 | reverse complement strand
CGCTGGCGATGGGGCTGCTGCGCGACCCACCATCACCGGCCGATGCCGGCGCGGCGCATGCCGCCGTCGCAGCAGCGTCGGCGGTCGACGATGCCCCCTCGGCACCTGGCGGCGGGGCGTCCGAAGCAGCCAGCGCGGCGGCCGCCGCCTCGGCGCCCACGGCCGGTCCGCCCGCTGCGCTCACCGCGCTGTTGCAACGCCTCGCGCTCGACGACGTGCTCACCATCTCGCTGCAGCCGGGGGGCGCCTGGCGCATCAGCGGCTACCTGCCGACCGCGAAGGCCCGGACCACGCTCGTGAAAGCGGTGGAGGAACTGCGTCCGTCGCCCGAGCTGCAGGTGTTCGCGCAGGACGAGATGATCGTGGCCGCGCAGCAGGCGCTGATCGCGGCCGACCTGCCGGGCAGCCTGCGCTTCGTTCCCGGATCCGGCAGCGGCACGCTGAAGCTCGTCGGCGCGGCACGCGGCGAGGCGCTGGCCGACRCCGCCGCGATGACCGCGATCCGCCGTGTGCCCGGCCTGCACCAGCTGGAGGCCGAGGTGCTGATGCCCGAGGACCTGCTGGTGCGCCTGAAGGAAGAGCTGACCACCGCCGGCCTGAACCGCCGCGTCGTGTTCGCACGCGAATTCCCCGAGGTGGTGCTCACCGGCAAGCTGGTCGGCGACGACCTCGCCCGCTGGCAGGTTCTGTACGACAAGTTCCGCTCGAGCTTCGGCGACACGCTGCCGATCCGCGCCACCGTCGACGGCACGCCCCCGGTGCTGCCGTTCGTCGTGCAGGCGGTGGTCGGCGGCCCGTCGCCCTACCTGGTGACCGAGGACGGCATGCGGGTGATCCGCGGCGGCCGCATCGCCGGGCGCACGCTGACGGCGATCCAGGACGGCGAGCTGGTGTTCGAAGGCGGCGAGCGCGTTCGCTATGCACGATGACCCGAGGTGACGATGAAGCAAACCTGTTTCACGAGCGAACTCGAGGAGCGCCTCGCCCGCGACGAACGTGGCGAGTTGCGCACCGAGGTGATGACCCGGCTGCACGCGCTGCAAGCCCGGCTGCAGGCCGAGATGCGGCTGATGCACCCGCGTGAGCGCTATCTGCAACTCGAAGCGGCAGCCCATGCCGTGGACGCGGCGTTGCAGGTGATGCCGCGGCTCCAGGTCTGCGTGCCGTAGCGGCGCCCAGAAGATTCCCCCCCTCAACCCTGCCTTTCCAGGCAACTCAAAGGAATGACACCATGGCAGACTCAGACTCCAGCCTCACCGGATTCGCGACCAGCATGGGGACCGTGATCAGCACAAACATGGGCACTCTCGCGGACAAGGCCAAGAAGCTCGGCGACAACCCCTCTGTCACGGAGACGATACTGCTCCAGGTGGACGTGACCGGAATGACCTTGGTCGCGGAAGGAGCGGCCAACATCATGAAAACCTTCTGCGACAGCTGCAAAAACTCAGTGCAGAAGTTCTGACGTCAGCGCCAACGCCAGTGATTCGCGCGCCACCTGCAGCACGGCCGTGTGGTCGTCGTGCAGCGCATCGAGCTCGGCCAGCAGTTCGCGCAAGGCCGTCGTCTGCTGCAGTGCGCGCAAGGCCCCGGCGAACGCCAGCGCCGCGTGCCCCTGGGCCGGCTGCTCACCGCCCAGCCGGGCGCAGCGCCAGGCCTCCTCGCCCAGCGAACGCGCCTCGCGCAGCCGGCCCTGCTGCAGGCAGGCCTGCGACAGGCCGGCAAGCGGCACGGCGCGGGCCGATTCATGCAAGGTTTGCGCGATCGCGAGGCCCATCGCGTGATGGCGCTCGGCCGCAGCCCAGTCTTCGCCGATCGCCGCGAGGTGCCCGAGCGACGCGCAGGCATCGCGCAGCAGCAGGCGGTCGCCCGCCATCTCGACCTCGCGGCGCACACGCGCCATCGCGTCGCCTGCGTCCTCGTCGATGCCGCCATCGATCGCATCGGCGAGCTGGCCGGCGCCCATCACCTCCGCCCGCAGTCGCAGCTCATCGAGCCCGGCAGCCGCTGCGCACGCACCTGCCTCACGCGCGCGCAGCAAGGCCTGCCGCGGCCGGCCCTGCTGCGCGAGTCGCAGTGCGTGCAACAGGCCGGCCT
>NZ_JBFUFP010000960.1:0-2098 GCF_056403375.1 Rhizobacter sp. P2_H2 | reverse complement strand
GCCGACGTGTACGTGGGCATCGACAACCGCACGGGCGCGCCGTCGTGGATGAGCGGCTGGACCAACTCGGGGCTGCAGATCGTCAACAGCGAGTCGCCGGGGCGCACCTTCGTGCTGTACCGCAAGAACTTCCCGGCCGGGACGGTCTCGCTCGGGCCGCTGAACAACACCGGCGTGAGCATGTACACCGTCATCGTCAAGTGAACCTCAGGGAGCAACCCATGAAGCTTCTCACCCGACTGCGCCGCCTGTGCGGCGCCCTCGCGGCCGGTGCACTGCTCGCCGGCCCCGCGCTGGCGGCCAGCGTGCCGACCGGCTTCGTCGACGCCCAGGTTGCCACCGGCCTCACCAGCCCGACCTCGATGGCGGTGATGCCCGATGGCCGCGTGCTGGTGGTGCAGCAGAACGGCATCGTGCGCATCATCAAGAACGACGCGATGCTGGCGGCCAACTTCCACGCCTTCGCCAACGTCGACTCGAGCAACGAGCGCGGCTGCCTGGGCGTGGTGCCCGATCCCGCGTTCGCGACCAACCACTACGTCTACTTCTACTGCTCGACGGTGGTCGGCAGCGTTTCGCGCAACCGCGTGATCCGCGTCACCGAGGCAGCCGACACCGTGGTGGCCGGCAGCGAACGCGTGGTCTTCGAGCTGCCCGACATCCCGAGCGCGACCAAGTGGCACATGGGCGGCGCGATGCGCTTCGGCACCGACGGCAAGCTGTACGTCGCGGTCGGCAACCACGAGGACAACCCGCAGCCGGTCGCCACCTCGAACTCGCAGAACCTCGCGAGCGCCTTCGGCAAGGTGCTGCGCATCAACGCCGACGGCACCATCCCGTCGGACAACCCGTTCTTCAACAACGCGAGCGCATACAAGGCCAACTACATGCTCGGCYTCCGCAACCCGTTCGTGCTGGACATCCAGCCGACTACCGGCGCGATCGTGATCGGCGATGTCGGCCAGGGCAGCTGGGAGGAGATCAACCGCGGCCAGGCCGGCGGCAACTACGGCTGGCCGGCGGTCGAGGGCACCGGCAGCAATGCCTCTTACATCAACCCGATCTACGCCTACTCGCACTCGGTGGGCTGCTCGATCACCGGCACGCAGTTCTACAACCCGGCCACCGCCCGCTTCCCCGCGAGCTACGTGGGCCAGCTGTTCTTCGCCGATTTCTGCAACGGCACCATCAAGTCGCTGAGCCTCGCGTCGCCGACGGTGATCAACAACTTCGCGAGCGGCATCGGCAACCCGACCAACATCGGCGTGTCGCCGAGCGGCGCGCTGTACTACCTGGCGCGCAACCAGGGCACCGGCACGCCGGCGCCGGGCGCGGGCACCGTCAGCAAGATCAGCTACACCGGCAGCCAGGCCCCGGCCATCACCGCGCAGCCGCAGAGCATCACGGTGTACGTCGGCACGGCGGCGACCTTCAGCGTCGGCGCCGATGGCGCGACCAGCTACCAGTGGCAGCGCAACGGCGCCAACATCCCGGGCGCCACTGCCAGCAGCTACACGCTCGCGACGACGACGGTCAACGACACCGGCGCGAGCTTCCGTGCGGTGGTCACCAACGCGTCGGGCAGCGTCACGTCGAACGCGGCGACGCTGACGGTCACGACCAACCGCTCGCCGACCGCGACCATCCTGACGCCGGCGGCCGGCGCGGGCTTCGCGACCGGCGACGTGGTCTCGTACTCCGGCAGCGGCAGCGACCCGGAAGACGGCACGCTGCCGGCGAGCGCGTTCACCTGGAAGGTCGATTTCCAGCACGACTCGCATGCGCACTCGTTCGTGACGCCGGTCAGCGGCGCATCGAGCGGCAGCTTCACGGTGCCGGACTTCGAGGCGACCGAGGCCAACATGTGGCTGCGCATCACGCTGACGGTGCGCGATTCGTCCGGCGCCACCGCGACCGCGACGCGCGACATCATTCCGCGCACGCCTGTCAGCCAGCTGCCGGTGGTGGGCACGCCCGCCAACGGCTGGGGGCCGTACGAGGTCGACCGCAGCAACGGCGAGCAGGGCGCGGCCGACGGCCGGACGATCACGCTCGCGTCGGTGCCGTACCTGAAGGGGCTGGGGGTGCATGCACCGTC
>NZ_JBFUFP010000959.1:0-2101 GCF_056403375.1 Rhizobacter sp. P2_H2 | reverse complement strand
GACCAATCCATCCGCTTCGTGCTGGAGAAGGCACTGGCGCGTGAAGACCTCGCGGTGCGCAGCTTCACGAACCCGCGGGACGTGCTGATCGCGCTCGAGGACGATGAACCCCAGGTTCTTGTATCCGACATCCGGATGCCGGGGGGCTCGGGCATCGAGCTGCTGAGCAAGGTCAAGGAGCGGCACCCGGGCCTGCCGGTCATCATCATGACGGCCTACTCCGACCTGGACAGCGCGGTCCGCGCGTTCCAGGGCGGGGCCTTCGAGTACCTGCCGAAGCCGTTCGACGTGCCGAAGGCGGTGGAGTTGATCCGCCGCGCGCTCGACGAGAGCATGCGCGAGGAGGTGCGCGACGAGCGTATGGCGCAGATGCCCGAGATGCTGGGCCAGGCGCCGGCGATGCAGGACGTGTTCCGCGCGATCGGGCGGCTGAGCCAGAGCGTGGTGACGGTGCTGATCACCGGCGAATCGGGCTCGGGCAAGGAGCTGGTCGCGCAGGCGCTGCACAAGCACAGCCCGCGCGCGAGCGGGCCGTTCGTCGCGATCAACACCGCGGCGATCCCGAAGGATCTGCTCGAGAGCGAGCTGTTCGGCCATGAGCGTGGCGCGTTCACCGGCGCGCAGACGACGCGGCGCGGGCGCTTCGAGCAGGCCGACGGCGGCACGCTGTTCCTCGACGAGATCGGCGACATGCCGTTCGACCTGCAGACGCGGCTGCTGCGCGTGCTGAGCGACGGCCAGTTCTACCGCGTCGGCGGGCACAACCCGCTGCGCAGCAACGTGCGGGTGATCGCGGCGACGCACCAGAACCTGGAGGAGCGGGTCAAGCTCGGTGCCTTCCGTGAGGACCTGTTTCACCGCTTGAACGTGATCCGGCTGCGGTTGCCGGCGCTGCGCGAGCGGCGCGAGGACGTGCCGGCGCTCGCGCGCTTCTTCCTGCAGAAGAGCGCGAAGGAGCTGGGCGTCGAGGCCAAGCGCATCACCGAGGCGGCGCTTGCGCGGCTGATGCAGTTCGACTTCCCGGGCAACGTGCGGCAGCTGGAGAACATCTGCCACTGGCTGACGGTGATGGCGCCGGCCCAGGTGGTCGAGGCCAAGGACCTGCCGCCGGAGTTCCAGGGCGACCTGGTGGCGATCCCGGCGCGTGTGCCGGTGGCCGGGGGCGAGGTGGGCGAGGCGGTCCCGGCGGGGGGCGGTGGCTCGGTGGCCCATGCGGCAGCGCCGGTGGCCGCACCGCTGCCGGATGCGGTGGCTGTTGTCGCGGGCAGTTCGCCGACCGGCACGCACTGGCTGGCCGATCTCGAGCGTGAATCGCGAGCGATGCTGCAGGCCGGGCTGCCGGAGGTGTGGGACACGCTGACGCGCAAGTTCGAGGCGCAGCTGATCCACACGGCGCTCGAGATCACGCGGGGGCGGCGCATCGAGGCGGCGCAGAAGCTCGGGATCGGGCGCAACACCATCACGCGCAAGATCCAGGAATTGGGTCTGGACGATTGAAGTCCGGGTCGGCGTTCGTGCGGAAGGCGCGGGCGGGGAGTCTGGGGCTCGCCGTCGCGGCGGTCATTGCCCCTGGGGGGCAATGACTCCCCTGCGCTGACTGGTTTCATGGCCCGTCGCCCAAACTCCCGCCACTCACTTCGTTCGTTGTGGTCAAACAGTGGGCGACAGTCAGTTCACGAAGCGTGCTGCGCACGCGGGCCATGAAACCAGCCAGCTCCGGCGCCACTCCCTTATTGGCGCTCCCCAGACTCCCCGCCCGCACCTTCTGCCACCGCCCTGCCTTGGGGAGGTGACAAGCGAATAAATGAGGGTTGAGCCCGGGTTGTCACCCGGGCAGGTGCCGTGCCAGTGGTCAAGCGGGATGGGGGCTTTGGGGCGTGTAGCCCGGGTGCCAATCCGGGGATCCATCCTCATTTGTTCGCTTGTCAAAGTCGAAGTACCGGGGTGGTGGCCCAAAGGYGCGTGGGGGAGKCYGTGGWGCGCCAATWAGGACGKRKCGCCGGAGCTGGCTGGTTTCRTGGCCCGCGTGCGCCAGCRCGCTTCGTGCACTGACTGTCGTCGACTGTTTGACCACAACGAACGAAGTGAGTGGAGGGAGTTT
>NZ_JBFUFP010000958.1:0-2101 GCF_056403375.1 Rhizobacter sp. P2_H2 | reverse complement strand
CTCGACGCAGGGCGTGGTGGAAGGAACCCGGCTGTCCGACGCGGCAGGTAACGCACTGGGCGACATCGACCGCGTGTCACGCCAGCTTGCCGACCTGATTGCGCACATTTCCAGCCAGGCGTCCCGCGAAGCCGAATCGGCCAACGTGGTGGCGGCCAACATCCAGCACATTTTCGCGGTGACCGAGCAGACCGGTGAAGGTACCCGTTCCACCGCACAGATGGTGCGCGAGCTGTCCCGGACGGCCGAGGAACTGAAGCAATCGGTTGCACGGTTCAAGATCGGTTGAGCTAGTGTGTTGCCTGCGGCCCTGAATGGGCCGCAGCCCCTCACCCCACACAGGCATCAGATGGATTGCCACCGCCCCCAACGCGACGATGAGCGACACCATGAGTGAGACGACAGACGACCTCAGCGCGCTCGCGTGGGTTCACGAAGAACTGCGCAAGTCCCTGGACACCGCCCACAAGGCGCTGCGCCGCTACGTGAAGGAAGCCGAGGCGAACAGCGGCTCCGACGTCGACGCCGTCGATCCGTCGGTGCTGCGCACGGCGCGGCAGCAGATCCACCAGGGGGTGGGTGCGCTCGAACTGGTCGGCCTGCCGGCCGTCGCACGCCTGCTGGCCGCCAGCGAGGCGGCGGTGCAGCGCTTCGTCGCGAAGCCGCAGAAGCTCACGTCGGCCGAGGTCGACACCATCGAGCGCGCGTCGTTCGCGCTGCTCGACTACCTGCAGCGCCTGCTGGCCGACAAGCCGGTCTCGCCGCTCGCGCTGTTCCCGCAGTACCAGGCGGTGCAGACGCTGGCCGGTGCCGAGCGCGTGCACCCCGCCGACCTGTGGAACATCGACTGGCRCTGGCGCGAGCTGCCGACCGACACCACGGTCAAGCCGCGCGCCCCCGATTCGATCGCCCGCGGCCTGATGGAACGCCAGCTGCTGCTGATCATGCGCGGCGAGCCGATGCCGGCCGTGCAGCGCATGAGCGACATCTGCGCCGGTCTCGGCGCGCAGGCGTCCGATCTGACCCACTCCACGCTGTGGAAGCTCGCGGCCGCCTTCTTCGAAGGCCAGGCCAACGGCCTGCTGAAGGGCGACGTGCACACCAAGCGCGTGGCCTCGCGGCTGCTCGCGCAGCTGCGCACGCTGGAGCGCGGCCAGCCCGACGTCTCCGAGCGCCTCGCCCAGGACCTGCTGTTCTTCTGCGCGCAGGCCGCCTCGCCCGGCGACGGCCGCAAGACGCCGCGCCTGGCGGCCGTTCGCCTGGCCTACGGCCTCGCGCAACACCTGCCGGTCGACTACGACACCAGCCGCCTCGGTCGCTTCGACCCGGCGCTGATCGTGCAGGCCCGCAAGCGCGTCTCCACCGCCAAGGACGCCTGGTCGTCGGTGGCCGGCGGCGAAATGCACCGCATGAGCGGCCTGGCCGAACAGTTCTCGCTGGTCGGCGATTCGGTCAAGCGGCTGTACCCGAGCGGCGAGCTGCTGGCCGATGAGCTGCAGCAGGCCGTCGTGCAGACGCAGCAGTCGAATGTCGCGCCGGAAGCCGCGCTCGCGATGGAAGTCGCGACCAGCGTGCTGTACCTCGAAGCCTCGCTCGAGGATGCCGATTTCGACCACCCCGAGCAGGCCGCCCGCGTGCGCCGGCTCGCACAGCGCATCGCCTCGGTGCGCGCCGGCAACACCCCCGACCCGCTCGAAGCGTGGATGGAGGAGCTGTACCGCCGCGTCTCCGACCGCCAGACCATGGGCAGCGTCGTGCAGGAACTGCGCGCCTCGCTGTCCGAGGCCGAGAAGTCGATCGACCAGTTCTTCCGCAACCCGGCGCAGCGCGAGCTGCTGGTGCCGGTGCCGAACCAGCTGTCCGCGATGCGCGGGGTGCTGTCGGTGCTGGGCATGGACCAGGCCTCGCATGCCGTGCTGCGCATGCGCGAAGACGTCGATGGCCTCATCACGACCGAGGTCGACCCGCAGCAGGTCGTGCAGTCGGGCACCTTCGACCGGCTGGCCGGCAACCTGGGTGCGCTCGGCTTCCTGATCGACATGCTCAGCGTGCAGCCGCAGATGGCGAAGTCGCTGTTCGTGTTCGACGCCAAGTCCGGCAC
>NZ_JBFUFP010000957.1:0-2102 GCF_056403375.1 Rhizobacter sp. P2_H2 | reverse complement strand
GGCGAGGCCACGCCGATGCCCAACCTGCGCATCGGCTACCTGCCGCAGGAGCCGGTGATGGCGCCCGACCAGAYGGTGCGCGAGGCGGTCGAGGAAGGCCTGGGCGGCTCGCTGGCCGCCAAGAAGCGCCTCGACGAGGTGTATGCCGAATACGCCGAGCCCGATGCCGATTTCGACGCGCTGGCCGCCGAGCAGGCCGAGCTCGAAGCCATCATCGCCGCCGCCGGCAGCGAGAACACCGACCTGCAGCTCGAGATCGCGGCCGATGCGCTGCGCCTGCCGCCCTGGGAGGCGGTGGTCGGCAAGCTGTCGGGCGGCGAGAAGCGCCGCGTCGCGCTGTGCCGCCTGCTGCTGTCCAAGCCCGACATGCTGCTGCTCGACGAGCCCACCAACCACCTGGACGCCGAGTCGGTCGACTGGCTGGAGCAGTTCCTGAGCCGCTTCAGCGGCACCGTGGTGGCCATCACCCACGATCGCTACTTCCTCGACAACGCGGCCGAGTGGATCCTCGAACTCGACCGCGGCCGCGGCATTCCGTACAAGGGCAACTACAGCACCTGGCTCGACCAGAAGGAACAGCGCCTCGAGCAGGAACAGAAGACCGAGGACGCGCGCACCAAGGCGATGAAGAAGGAGCTGGAGTGGGTGCGCCAGAACCCGAAGGGCCGCCAGGCCAAGAGCAAGGCGCGCCTGGCCCGCTTCGAGGAACTGAGCGACGTCGACTACCAGAAGCGCAACGAGACCAACGAGATCTTCATTCCGGTGTCCGATCGCCTGGGCCATGAGGTGATCGAGTTCAGCAACGTCAGCAAGAGCTTCGGCGACCGCGTGCTGATCGACGACCTGAGCTTCAAGGTGCCGGCCGGCGCGATCGTCGGCATCATCGGCCCGAACGGCGCCGGCAAGTCGACGCTGTTCCGCATGATCGCCGGCAAGGAGCAGCCGGATTCGGGCACCGTGAAGATCGGCCCGACCGCGAAGATGGCCTTCGTCGAGCAGAGCCGCGAATCGCTCGAAGCCGACAAGACCGTGTGGCAGGACGTGTCGGGCGGGCTCGACAACATCATCGTCGGCAAGTTCGTGATGCCGTCGCGCGCCTACATCGGCCGCTTCAATTTCAAGGGCAATGACCAGCAGAAGCTGGTGGGCAGCCYGTCGGGCGGCGAGCGCGGGCGCCTGCACCTGGCGAAGACGCTGGCGCAGGGCGGCAACGTGCTGATGCTCGACGAACCGTCGAACGACCTCGACGTCGAAACGCTGCGCGCGCTCGAAGACGCGCTGCTCGAGTTCGCCGGCAGCATCATGGTGATCAGCCATGACCGCTGGTTCCTGGACCGCATCGCGACGCACATCCTCGCCTGTGAAGGCGATTCGAAGTGGGTGTTCTTCGACGGCAACTACCAGGAGTACGAGGCCGACAAGAAGCGCCGCCTGGGCGAAGAGGGCGCCAAGCCCAAGCGCCTGCGCTACAAGGCGCTGAAGTAAGGACTTCTGCCGGTCAGAAGGCTCGCTGGCAGGTCGCCAGCTTGTCCTTCGCCGGCATCGACAGCATCCGGTTCACCTCGGAGTTGTAGGTGGCGCGGTAGCCGTCGCTCTTGCGCACGGCGGACAGGTCCGACTTGGTCTTGGCCGCCAGCTGCTGCAGCATCTCCACCCCCGGCTTCATGCTCTTCGGATCGACCGGCGTGCAGACGAACAGGACGGCATCGATGCCGGCCACCATCTGCTCGACGGCGTCGTCGGCATGGGCGGGCAGGCAGGTCACGAGGGTTGCGACGAGCAGCCCCGGAATGGCAAACGCGGATTTCAAACAGCAGTCCAACGGTGAGATGCCGCAACGGCATCGGATGGCAACCACCGATTGTCCCGAAGTTCCGGCGCTTGCGCCTTCGGGTACACGCGAATGGGGGGTGACCGTGGATCGTCTACTTCGTCACGGAACCGTCTTGAAACAGGCCGTTACACCGACATGTTCATGATGTCGGAGTAAGCCTGCACCAGCCGGTTGCGCACCTGCAGCGTGGCCTGGAAACCGATCTGCGACTTCTGCATCGCGACCATCGTCTCCTCCAGGCTCACCGTCGGGTTGCCCAGCGACACCT
>NZ_JBFUFP010000956.1:0-2107 GCF_056403375.1 Rhizobacter sp. P2_H2 | reverse complement strand
ACCCCACACCTTGAGGGCGTCCACTGTGGGGGTGACGTCGTGGACCCGCAACACACGGGCGCCGTTCTGGACGGCGGCCAGCGCCGCCGCCACGCTCGCGACCATCCGCTCGCCGACCGGCCGCCCGGTGATCGTCCCCAGGCTGCTCTTGCGCGACCAGCCCGCCAGCAGCGGGTAGCCGAGCTGCAGCAGTTCCCGCTGGCGCGCCAGCAGCGCGAAGTTGTGCGCGACGGTCTTGCCGAAGCCGATGCCCGGATCGAGCACGATGCGCTCGGCGGCGACGCCGCGCTGCGCGAGCGCAGCACCGCGGCCGGCGAGGAAATCGCGCACCTCGCCAACCACGTCGTCGTAGTGCGGCGCCACCTGCATCGATTTCGGCTCGCCCTGGGCGTGCATCAGGCAGATGCCGCAGTTGGGGTGCGAAGCAACCAGCGCCTCGGCGCCCGGCGCCTGCAGCGCGAAGATGTCGTTGACGATGTCGGCGCCCAGGTCGAGCGCGGCGCGCATCACCTCGGTCTTGTAGGTGTCGATCGACAGCGGCACCTGCAGCCGCAACGCCTCGCGCAGCACCGGCAACAGCCGCGCCAATTCGTCGGCCACCGACACCGCATCGGCGCCGGGCCGGCTCGATTCGGCGCCGAGGTCGAGGATGTCGGCGCCCTCCTTCAGCAGCTGCTCGCAGTGCGCCAGCGCGGCCTTCGTGCTCGCATGCTGTCCGCCGTCGGAGAACGAATCGGGCGTGATGTTGACGATGCCCATCACGCGCGGGCGCGTCAGGTCGATCGAGAAGCGCGTGGTCTGCCAGTGCATCGCGGGGCCCTGCTCAACCATGGAAAACGGGGCCGAAGCCCCGTCGTCTGAACAGCATCGATACGCTCAGGCCGCGGCCGGTGCGCCGTCCGGCTTGACCGGCGGCGTCGGGCCGCTCGGCTTGCCGGAGCTGGAACTCCAGTCCTTCGGCGGGCGCGGCGGGCGGTCGCCCATGATGTCGTCGATCTGGTCGGCGTCGATGGTTTCCCATTCGAGCAGCGCCTTCGCCATCGCGTGCATCTTGTCCTGGTTGTCCTCGATCAGCTTGCGGGCGATCGCGTACTGCTCGTCGATGATGCGGCGGATCACGTCGTCGACCTTCTGCATCGTCTGCTCGGACACGTTGACCTGCTTGGTCACYGAGCGGCCCAGGAAGACCTCGCTCTCGTTCTCGGCGTAGACCATCGGGCCCAGCTCGTCGGTCATGCCGTAGCGGGTGACCATGTCGCGCGCCATCGAGGTGGCACGCTCGAAGTCGTTCGACGCGCCGGTGGTCATCTGGTGCATGAACACTTCTTCGGCGATGCGGCCGCCGAACAGCATGCTGATGGTGTTCAGCATGTACTCGCGGTCGTAGCTGTAGCGGTCCTTCTCGGGCAGCGACAGCGTCACGCCCAGCGCACGGCCGCGCGGGATGATCGTGACCTTGTGCACCGGGTCGAGCTTGGGCAGCATGCGACCGATCRGCGCGTGGCCGGCCTCGTGGTACGCGGTGTTGCGGCGCTCTTCCTCGTCCATGACCATCGATTTGCGCTCGGCGCCCATCATGATCTTGTCCTTGGCGCGCTCGAAGTCGATCATCTCGACGACCCGGCCGTTGCGGCGCGCGGCGAACAGCGCCGCCTCGTTGACCAGGTTGGCCAGGTCGGCGCCCGAGAAGCCCGGGGTGCCGCGCGCGAGGATGTCGGCGCGGATGTCGGCACCGACCGGCACCTTGCGCATGTGCACGTTGATGATCTGCTCGCGGCCGCGGATGTCGGGCAGCGTCACGTAGACCTGGCGGTCGAAGCGGCCCGGGCGCAGCAGCGCGGGGTCGAGGATGTCGGGCCGGTTGGTGGCCGCCATCACGATCACGCCGAGGTTGGTCTCGAAGCCGTCCATCTCGACCAGCATCTGGTTCAGCGTCTGCTCGCGCTCGTCGTTGCCGCCGCCGAGGCCGGCACCGCGGTGGCGGCCGACCGCGTCGATTTCATCGACGAAGATGATGCAGGGCGCGCTCTTCTTGGCCTGCTCGAACATGTCGCGCACGCGCGCCGCGCCGACGCCGACGAACATCTCGACGAAATCGGAGCCGGAG
>NZ_JBFUFP010000955.1:0-2108 GCF_056403375.1 Rhizobacter sp. P2_H2 | reverse complement strand
CCCCCGAAGCCGAGCTTCTTCGTGGAGTCGGCCCGCCAGGGCCGACCGCCGAGGCTGAGCCCCCAGCCCATCCCCTCACCCGCCGCGCCGCGACGCGCCGCGCCGCGCAGAACCAGAAGACTCAAGCCCGTGCGTCAGACCAACGCAGCGTGCATTCCTCGTCGCCCTGGTAGAACGTCTTGCCCTTGCGATCCACGCAGTACAAAGGCGCCACGATCATGTCCGTGAACGTCTGCCCCTCACCGATCCGCGTGTACTCGAACAGCACGCTGTGCACCACCTTCGAGTTGCGCCGCAGGTGGCTGCCCGTGCCGATCCACGTCGGCCCCTGGATCGTCACGCCCGGCTCGATCTCCACGCCCGAGCCGATGTACACCGGCCCGTTGATCGTCACCTCGTCCCACGGCACCCGCGTGTTCAGCCCCACCCACACGCCCGGCCGCACCTCGCGCCCCGGCATGTCCATCTGCGCCACCTCGCCGCGCAGCACCCGCTGCAGCACGCTCCAGTAGTCGCTCACGCGCCCGATGTCGATCCAGTTGAAGAAGCGGCTCTGCGCATAGAACGGCAGCTGGCGCTCCACCATCAGCGGGAACAGCTGGCTGCCGATGTCGAACACCGCGCCGCTCGGCACGAGATCGAGCACCGACGGCTCGAAGATGTAGATGCCCGTCGAGGCCAGCGTGCTGTGCGCCTCCTCCGGCTTCGGCTTCTCCTGGAACGACTCGACATGGCCGTCCTTGTCGCACTTCACGATGCCGTAGTTCTGCACCTCGCTGCGCGGCACGTCCAGCGTCACCACGCTCGCCAACGCCCCCTTGCTGCGGTGCTCGAACAGCGCCGCGCCGAAGTCCAGGTCGATCAGTGCATCGCCGCACAGCACGATGGTCGTCTCGTCGAAGAAGCCGGAGAAATCCTGGATCTTCTTCATGCCGCCGGCCGAACCCATCGGCTTCGGCACGATCTCGCCGTGCTCGCGCGCGCCTTCGTACGAATAGCCGATCTCGACACCCCAACGGTGGCCGTCGCCGAAATGGCTCTCGATCTTGCGGTGGTTGAACGCGACGTTGACCATGATCTGCCGCACGCCATAGCGCGCCAGGTGCTCGATCRGGTACTCCATCACCGGCTTGCCGAGGATCGGCACCATCGGCTTCGGCAGGTCGCGCGTCAGCGGACGCACGCGCGTGCCCTGGCCGGCCGCGAGGATCATCGCCTTCGTCATTCGAGCCTCGCTTCCCGCAGCGGCAACGCCGCCGCGTCCTTGGCCGACAGCTGCGGCGCGCCACCGACGTCGGGCCAGRCGATCCCGAGCTCGGGATCGTCCCAGCGCACGCAGCCCTCTTCCTTCGGCGCGTAGTAGTCGGTCGTCTTGTAGAGGAAGTCGGCCGTCTCGCTCAGCACCAGGAAGCCGTGCGCCAGGCCGGGCGGGATCCACAGCTGCCGGTTGTTCTCGGCGCTCAGCTCCATGCCCACCCAGCGGCCGAAGGTCGGGCTCGCGCGGCGGATGTCGACCGCGACATCGAACACCGCGCCGCTCGTCACCCGCACCAGCTTGCCTTGCGCATGCGGCGCGTACTGGAAGTGCAGCCCGCGCAGCACCCCGCGCGCCGAGCGCGAATGGTTGTCCTGCACGAAGACGGTCTCGCGCCCGACCGCCTCGGCGAAGACGCGGCCGTTGTAGCTCTCCATGAAGAAGCCGCGCGCATCGCCGAACACCTTCGGCTCGAACGCCAGCACGTCGGCAATCTCTGTCTTGATGACCTTCATCAGAACACCTTGTCGTGCATCAGTTGCAGCAGGTACTGGCCGTAGCCGCTCTTGGCCAAGGGCTTGGCCAGCGCTTCGAGCTGCGCCGACGTGATCCAGCCCTTGCGCCAGCAGATCTCCTCGGGGCAGCAGGCCTTCAGGCCTTGCCGCTTCTCGAGCGTCTGGATGAAGGCGCTCGCCTCCAGCAGCGAATCGTGCGTGCCGGTGTCGAGCCACGCGTCGCCGCGGCCGAAGATCTGCACTTCGAGCGTGCCGGCCTCGAGGTACAGCCGGTTCAGGTCGGTGATCTCCAGCTCGCCGCGCGGGCTCGGCTTCAGGCTCTTCGCATACGACACGAC
>NZ_JBFUFP010000954.1:0-2109 GCF_056403375.1 Rhizobacter sp. P2_H2 | reverse complement strand
TAGTCGAGCACCTGCACCATGCCGATCTTCTTCGCGAGCGCCCGCTCGGCCGCCTTCTGGATCACCGGGCCGTCGGCCATCGGATCGGAGAACGGCACGCCGAGCTCGATCACGTCGGCACCGGCCTCGGCCATCGCGAGCATCAGCTCGACGGTGGCATCCGGGTACGGGTCGCCGGCCGTGATGTACGGGATCAGCGCCTTGCGGCCTTCCTTCTTCAGCGCATTGAAGCGGGTGGYGATGCGGCTCATTGCGCCCCCTTCACGGTCTGGCCCGCTTCCGAGGGCTGGGCATGCACCTTCTCGCCCGACAGGTCGGCGACGGTGCCGATGTCCTTGTCGCCGCGGCCGGACAGGTTGACGAGCAGGTGCTGGTCGGGGCGCATCGTCGGCGCGAGCTTCATCGCGTGCGCGACCGCATGCGACGACTCCAGCGCCGGGATGATGCCCTCGGTGCGGCACAGGTAGTGGAAGGCCTTCAGCGCCTCGTCGTCGGTGATGCCGACGTACTCGGYGCGGCCGGTGTCCTTCAGGTAGGCATGCTCCGGGCCGACGCCCGGGTAGTCGAGCCCGGCGGAGATCGAGTGCGTCTCGATGATCTGGCCGTTCTCGTCCTGCAGCAGGTAGGTGCGGTTGCCGTGCAGCACGCCGGGCGAACCGGCGCTGAGGCTCGCGGCATGCTTGCCGGTGTCCAGCCCCTGCCCTGCCGCCTCGACGCCGATCAGCCGCGTGCCGGCATGCTCGATGTACGGATAGAAGATCCCCATCGCGTTGCTGCCGCCGCCCACGCTGGCGATCACCGCATCGGGCTGGCGACCGGCGAGCTCGGGCATCTGCACCAGGCACTCGTCGCCGATCACGCGCTGGAAGTCGCGCACCATCGCCGGGTACGGGTGCGGGCCAGCCACCGTGCCGATGATGTAGAAGGTGTTCTCGACGTTGGTGACCCAGTCGCGCAGCGCCTCGTTCAGCGCGTCCTTCAGCGTCTTGGAGCCGCTCTCCACCGGCACGACGGTCGCGCCGAGCAGCTTCATGCGGTAGACGTTGGGCGACTGGCGCTTCACGTCCTCGCTGCCCATGTAGACGACGCACTCCATGCCGTAGCGCGCGCAGATCGTGGCGGTGGCCACGCCGTGCTGGCCGGCACCGGTCTCGGCGATCACGCGCGGCTTGCCCATGCGGCGCGCGAGCAGCGCCTGGCCGATCGTGTTGTTGATCTTGTGCGCGCCGGTGTGGTTGAGGTCCTCGCGCTTCAGGTAGATCTGCGCGCCGCCCAGTTCGCGGCTCATGCGCGCGGCGTGGTAGACCGGGCTCGGCCGGCCCACGAAATGCTTCAGTTCGCTCTCGTATTCGGCCTGGAAGGCCGGGTCGCGCTGCGCCGCGGCATAGGCCGCTTTCAGTTCGTCGAGCGCGTGGATCAGGGTCTCGGCGACGAAGGTGCCGCCATAAGGCCCGAAATGCCCGCTGGCATCGGGCTGCTGGTATTTCGACATGGATTGACTCGCTTCAGGTGGGGGTGCTCGCGATGCGTGCGTCAGCTTCGCGCACGGCATCGCAAAAACGGCGGATGGCCCAGGCATCCTTGATGCCCTTGGCACTTTCAACGCCGGAACTCACGTCAACGGCCCAGGGCCGCACCCGAAGAATTCCTTCGATCACATTTCCGGCATGCAACCCACCAGACAAAACGACTGGAGAGCGCACGTTTCGAGGAATGAGTGACCAATCGAAGACCTTTCCGCCTCCACCATACCCGTCGACATGAGCGTCGAGCAGCAGCCCCTGGGCGTGCGGGTACTGAGCGGCGAAGTCTAGCAAATCGAAATCCCCCGCCATGCGTGCGGCCCGCAGGAACGGGCGGCCGGCGGCGGCGCAGTCGGCCGGCGTCTCGTCGCCGTGGAATTGCAGCAGCAGGTTCGGGATCGCGGCGCTCGCGCGCTCGATCAGCGACGGCGCGGCATTGACACACAGCACCACTGGCGTGACGAACGGCGGCAGGCGCTGCGCCAGCTCGGCCGCGCGCTCGACGCTCACATGCCGCGGGCTGCGCTCGTACAGCACGAAGCCGATCGCATCGGCGCCGGCCGCGACGGCCGCGTCGACGTCGGCC
>NZ_JBFUFP010000953.1:0-2109 GCF_056403375.1 Rhizobacter sp. P2_H2 | reverse complement strand
GTCCTTGACGTCCTTCACCGGCACGGCGGCATTTGCGACCATCAGCGTCGGCGAGTAGCCCACCAGGCCGATCGGCGCGAAGTCCGAGACCGGGTCGTAGCGCAGCTTCTGCAAGGCCGGGTTCATCGCGTGGGTGGCGATGTAGCCGAACATCAACGTGTGGCCGTCGGGCGCGGCACGGCTGACGTATTCGCTCGCGATCGCGCCATTGGCACCGGAGCGGTTGTCGATGATCACGGTCTGGCCCAGCAGCGGACCGAGCTTCTGCGCGACGGTGCGTGCCATCGCGTCGTTGCCGCCGCCGGCGGCCGTGGGCACGACGATCGTGATGGTCTTGTCCGGATAAGCCTGCGCCATCGGGACGATGGCGGTCATCGCGGCGGCGACGACGGGCGCGAGCAAGCGCTTCATGGTTTTGTCTCCTTCTGTGGATCTCGAGAACACGTAAGGCGGGATGTGAAGCTCGCCTTGCAGGATCTTTCGGGCCGTGCGCACGAGCGCGGCGTGCTGGATGCGAGCATCCGGGCCATGGCCTTCGATCGTCACCTCGACGTCGATCCGCCCCTGCGGATGCAATACCGAGATGCCGCGAGTGCCGGCCCGGCTCCCCGCGCCGCTGACCACGGTGCCGGGCAGCGCGTACGCGGCGGCGACGCCGATGGCGCCGGTGACCGCGTGCGACGCATGGCAACGCCAGGGCGTGAAGTAGCGCGACCTGACACTGTGGGCGTCGTCGCCTTCGCTGGCGATCACGGGCTTGGGCACGACGCTGGTCGACACATCGCCCAGGCCCATGGCTTCGCCTGCGGCGCGCCGAACGGCCTCGACGCGGGCCAGCAACGCGAGGTCGGCGTCGAGCTCCGCCGGTGCCTCACGGCCGGTGAGGCCGAGGTCGCGGGCCCGCATGATGACGAGGGGCATCGCGGCGTCGATGCAGGTCACTTCAAGACCGTCGATGGCATCGATGCGCCGGCCGGTGGGAAACACCGAGCCGGTCGTCGCGCCCCAGGCGTCCAGGAAATTCAGGCGGATCGCTGCGGCCGTGCCGGCCACGCCGTCAATCCCGGTCTCGCCGTCATAGACGACCTGCCGGCCCGGCGTCTGCACCGTCACGTCGATGCGCGAGCGGGTGTTGACGTTGAAGACACGCACCGTCGTTTCGCCGTCCTGCGCCGTCACGAGGCCCTGCTCGATGGCGAACGGTGCCACGCCCGACAACATGTTGCCGCAGTTGGGACGGGTATCGACCGACTTCTGGCCGACCCCGACCTGCGCGAACAGGTAGTCGACGTCGCAACCCGCCTCGGCCGACTTCGAGACGATCGCGACCTTGCTGGTGAGCGTGCTGCCGCCACCCACGCCGTCGAGCTGCAGCAGGTCGGATGCGCCGATGGCACCGATCAGCGTCTCGTCGCGCATGGCTTCGTCGGCGGGCAGCCAGTCACGCAGGAAGAACGGCCCACGCGAGGTGCCGGCACGCATCAGGACGCAGGGAAGGACTCGGTTCATGAGGCAATGATCGGCGCCTCCTTTGCGAAACAGAATTGCATCTTTATGATCAACTGATGCCTTTTGTGCATCAATCCAAGCGAGCAGCCGCATGGCCATCAACTTCGACCTGAACGACCTGCTCGCCTTCCGGGCCGTGGCGGAGCTGAGCAGTTTCCGCAAGGCGGCCGAGGCGGTGCACCTCTCGCAGCCGGCGTTCAGCCGCCGCATCGACAAGCTCGAGCAGGCATTGGGCGTGCGCCTGCTCGAACGGACCACACGGCGCGTGACGCTGACCGCGGTCGGCCGCGACTTCGAACGCAAGGTGCGGGAGCTGCTGGACGACCTCGATGCCACGCTGCTGGGCATCCGCGGCGTCGCGGCGACCCGCATGGGCGAAGTGACGGTGGCCTGCGTTCCTTCGACGGTGTACTACTACCTCTCGAAGGTGATACGTCGCTATCACGAGCGCAGCCCGAAGGTGCGCGTCAAGGTGCTCGACGCCGCCGCGAACGAGGTGCTGGCAGCGGTGGCGCGCGGCGAGGCAGATTTCGGCCTCAACTTCATCGGCGCGCAGGAGGGCGAACTCGAGTTCAAGTCCCTCGTGGAGGAGCGGTTCGT
>NZ_JBFUFP010000952.1:0-2109 GCF_056403375.1 Rhizobacter sp. P2_H2 | reverse complement strand
GCCACGTACTGGACCTCGCCCGACGGCGAGCAGGTCGACGTCGAACTGCGGCTGCCGCAGGCCTCGCGCGAGAACATCACGCAGCTCGACAGCCTGCCGGTCGCCTATGCGAAGGACGGCACGCCGATCGCGCTGTCGCGCGTGGCCGACATCGTGCCGGTGGTGAACCCGCTGGTGATCAAGCGCCAGGACCTGCAGCGCCGCCAGGCCATCTATGCCGGCACGCAGGGCCGCCCGAGCGGCGACGTGGGTGCCGACGTGCAGAAGATCGTCAAGGAGACGCAGCTGCCGCCGGGCTACCGCTTCGACGTCGGCGGGCAGACCAAGGACCAGGCCGAGGCCCTGAGCGGCATCCTGATGGCGCTGGTCGCGGCCGTCATCTTCATCTACATCGTGCTGGCCTCGCAGTTCGGCAGCTTCCTGCAGCCGGTGGCGATCATGGTGTCGCTGCCGCTGGCGCTGCTGGGCGTGATGATCGCGCTGTGGGTGACGCGCTCGACGCTGAACCTGTTCTCGATGATCGGCCTGGTGATGCTGATGGGGCTGGTGACGAAGAACGCGATCCTGCTGGTCGACTTCGCGAACCACGGCCGCAAGGCCGGCCTCTCGATGGCCGACGCGCTGCTGCAGGCCGGGCTGGTGCGGATGCGACCGATCATCATGACGACGGCCGCGATGGTGTTCGGCATGCTGCCGCTGGCGCTCGCGCTCGGCGAGGGCGGCGAGATCCAGGCGGGCATGGGGCGGGCCATCATCGGCGGCGTGATCACGTCGACGCTGCTGACGCTGATCGTCGTGCCGGTGGTGTATTCCTACCTCGTGCGAGAGCGCAAACCCTCGCCGGTGCACGACGAAGCACCGGCCCTGCCGAGCGGGGATCTCATCGCCAAGTAGTCAGAACAGGTGCCCGACGTTGAACCAGGTCAGCAGGCCCAGCGCCGCGAAGATCGCCGCCGCGATGCCGTGCACGAGCTTGATCGGCAGCTTCGTCGCGGCCTGGTGCCCGAGCAGCACCGCGGGCACGTTGGCCAGCATCATCCCGAGCGTCGTGCCGGCCACCACCGCGCCGAGGTCGGCATAGCGCGCGGCGAGGGCGACGGTCGCGATCTGCGTCTTGTCGCCCATCTCGGCGAGGAAGAACGCGATCACCGTGGTGCCGAACACGCCGAAGCGCTGCGGGGCGGCCTCGTCCTCGTCGATCTTGTCGGGGACCAGCATCCACGCGGCCATCGCGAGGAACGACCCACCGATGATCCAGCGCAGCGTGTCCGGCCCGAGCCAGGCTGCGATCGCGGTGCCGACGGCGCCGGCCAGCGCATGGTTGACGAGGGTCGCGACCAGGATGCCGAGGATGATCGGCAGCGGGCGGCGGAACCTGGCGGCGAGCAGCAGCGCGAGCAGCTGGGTCTTGTCGCCGATCTCGCCGAGCGCGACGGCGCCGGTCGAGACGAGGAAGGCTTCCATGAGGGGGCAGTACTCCGGGGCCGGTGGACGCAACGACCGCGCCGCAACCCCGGCCCTTCCGGAGGCAGCACGGTCATCGGTCTTGCCAGGCCTGTGACAGGGTCACTGCTGCCTGCGCCATGGCCTGAGGGCCAAGTGTGTTGACGCAAGCCCCTGCAGTGGCTGCAGGGCGGCTACTCCCCAATGACGGGTGGGGCGCATTGTAGTCGCGCCGGATGTCGTCGAGGCTGACGGTGAGGTCGATGTCCAGTGTCGAGTAGTCGCCCGTCAGGCGATCGGTGGGGCAGGCTGCAGGGCGGGTTGTCATCGTCGCTTCCTTCTCGGCAAGTGCGGGAAGCGGCAGTCTGCAAGTCAACTCGTAACCAGATGTGGCCATTGAGTAACCCGCCGGATACATCTTGGCGGATCGGCTGTCACGGAAGTCACACCTGGCGCGACACGTGGATCACGTCGCGCACGATCGGGTAGATGTGGTTCTGCCAGCGCCGGCCGCTGAAGACGCCGTAGTGGCCGACGCCGGCTTGCACGTAGTGTGTGCGCAGGTACGGCCGCAGCCCGCTGCACAGGTCCTGCGCGGCGAGGGTCTGGCCGGGCGCGCAGATGTCGTCGCGCTCGCCCTCGACCGTCAGCAGCGCAGTGCGGCGG
>NZ_JBFUFP010000951.1:0-2113 GCF_056403375.1 Rhizobacter sp. P2_H2 | reverse complement strand
GGCCCGGCCCGCACCGCTACGTCGGTGCGGCGCTCCAGCAGGTCGATCACCTCGTCGGTCAGCACCAGGTCGAGCGTGACCTCGGGATGCTGCGCCAGGAAGGCCGGCACCAGCGGTAGCAGGAAATGCTCGCCGAACGGCACGTTGACGTTCACGCTCAGCCGGCCGCGCGGCGCATCGTTGGTGGCGGCACCGCGCTCGGCCTCCTCCAGATCGGCCAGCACGCGCACTGCCCGCTCGTAGAACACGCAGCCCTCGGGCGTCAGCTGCACCTGCCGCGTCGAGCGGTTGAGCAGCCGCACCGCGAGCCGCGCCTCCAGCCGCCCGACCAGCTTGCTGACCGCCGACGGCGTCATCCGGAACGCCCGCGCCGCCGCCGAGAAACCGCCCAGCTCGACGACCCGCACGAACACCTCCATCTCGCCCGAGCGGTTCACATCCAGTCGTGCCATGCCCACCCCCGCTGATGAAATCGGTTCACAAGTGTTTTTCCAACGGGCAGTCTAGTCCACAACACCGTTTGAACTCATCATTCCCGACTCAACGGCATCTGAATTCACAGTCATGAAGAACACCAAGCTGGCGCTCTATGCGCTGACCGTCGGCGCCTTCGGCATCGGCGTCACCGAGTTCGTGATCATGGGCTTGCTGCTCGACGTGGGCACCGATCTCGGCGTCTCGGTGTCGGCCAGCGGGCTGCTGATCTCCGGCTACGCGCTCGGCGTCGTCGTCGGCGCACCGCTGCTGACCGCGCTGACGCAGCACTGGCCGCGCAAGACGCTGCTGCTGGCGCTGATGGCGGTCTTCACGCTCGGCAACCTGAGCTGCGCGCTGGCGCCGACCTACGAGCTGCTGATGGCGGCCCGCGTGCTGACGGCGCTGGCGCACGGCAGCTTCTTCGGCGTCGGCTCGGTCGTCGCGACCGGCCTGGTGCCGCCGCAGCAGCGGGCCTCGGCGATCGCGATCATGTTCACCGGCCTCACCGTCGCCAACATCCTCGGCGTGCCGTTCGGCACCTGGCTCGGCCAGCATTTCGGCTGGCGCGCCACCTTCTGGGCCGTCAGCGCGGTCGGGCTGCTGGCGATGGCGGCACTGGCGCTGTTCGTGCCCGCGCAGCCGGCGAGCCGTGAAGGCAGTTCGCTGCGCGCCGACCTCGACGCGCTGCTGCGCCGCCCGGTGCTGCTCGGCTTCGCGACCACGGTGCTCGGCTTCGCGGGGCTGTTCGCGCTGTTCACCTACATCGCGCCGCTGCTGACGCAGATCACCGGCTTCAGCGCCGCGGCGGTGTCGCCGATCCTGCTGGTGTTCGGCGGCGGGCTGGTGATCGGCAACCTGGCCGGCGGCAAGCTCGCCGACCGCCACCTCGCCGGCACGGTGCTGGGCTCGCTGGCGGTGCTCGCGATCGTGCTCGCGCTGACCGGCTGGGCGCTGCACAGCCGGGTGGCCGCGGTGCTGTTCGTCGGCTTGCTCGGGGCCGCGTCGTTCGCGACGGTCGCTCCGCTGCAGATGTGGGTGCTGGACAAGGCCCAGGGTGCCGGCCAGAGCCTCGCCTCGAGCTTCAACATCGCGGCGTTCAACCTCGGCAATGCCTTCGGCGCGTGGCTGGGCGGTGCGGTGATCGCGAACGGGCCGGGTCTCGGCTCGCTCGCCTGGGTGGCCGCGCTGCTGCCGCTGGCCGGTCTCGCGATCGCGGCGCTCGCGATGGCGCTGGACCGCACGCCGGCTGCGATCGCCCCTGCCAACGCCTGAACGAGGACACCCCATGACTGCTCGTCGCACACTGCGGCGCGGCCTCGCCGCGACCCTCTCCATCCCGGCCTTTGCCCTCGCCTGCCTGACCGCGACGCCTTCGCACGCCGGCACCTGGATCCCCAGCTGGACCGCGAATCCCGAAGCGAGTTGGGGCGAGGAATTCGCCCTGCCGACCGGCACGCCGGCGGTCATCGACGACCAGACGCTGCGCCAGGTCGTGCGGCTGAGCCTCGGCGGGCGGCGGGTGCGGCTGCAGCTGTCGAACGAGTACGGCAGCGAGCCACTGGTGATTGGTGCAGCGCAGGTGGCGCCGGCATCGGCCCCCGGGCGGGGTCGCGCGGTGACCTTCGGCGGACAGGCC
>NZ_JBFUFP010000950.1:0-2115 GCF_056403375.1 Rhizobacter sp. P2_H2 | reverse complement strand
GTTCAGCGCGGTCTGGCCGCCCATCGTCGGCAGCACCGCATCCGGGCGCTCCTTCGCGATGATCTTCTCGACCACCTGCCAGGTGATCGGCTCGATGTAGGTGACGTCGGCCATCTCCGGGTCGGTCATGATCGTCGCCGGATTGCTGTTGACGAGGATGACCTTGTAGCCCTCTTCGCGCAGTGCCTTGCAGGCCTGAGCGCCGGAGTAGTCGAACTCGCAGGCCTGGCCGATGATGATCGGACCGGCCCCGATGATGAGGATGGATTGGAGGTCGGCGCGCTTAGGCATTGTTCTTCTCCATCATGGCCGTGAAGCGGTCGAACAGGTAGCCGATGTCATGGGGTCCCGGGGAGGCCTCTGGATGGCCCTGGAAGCAGAAAGCGGGTTTGTCGGTGCGCGCCAGGCCCTGCAGCGTGCCGTCGAACAGGCTGACGTGCGTGGGGCGCAGGTTGGCGGGCAGGGTCTTCTCGTCGACCGCGAAGCCGTGGTTCTGGCTCGTGATGCTGACGCGGCCGTTGTCGAGGTCCTTCACCGGGTGGTTCGCGCCGTGGTGGCCGAACTTCATCTTGAAGGTCTTCGCGCCGGAGGCCAGCGCGAGGATCTGGTGGCCCAGGCAGATGCCGAAGGTCGGGATGCCGGTGTCGATCAGCGTGCGCGTCGCGGCGATCGCGTAGTCGCAGGGCTCGGGGTCGCCGGGGCCGTTGCTGAGGAAGATGCCGTCGGGCTTGTACGCGAGCACCTCGGCGGCCGGGGTCTGCGCCGGCACCACGGTCACCTTGCAGCCGCGGCTGGCGAGCATGCGCAGGATGTTGCGCTTGACGCCGTAGTCGTAGGCCACCACGTGGAAGCGCGGATCCTTCAGCGTGCCGTAGCCCTGGCCGAGCGTCCATTCGGTCTCGGTCCAGTCGTAGGGCTTGGTCTCGCTGACCACCTTGGCCAGGTCGAGCCCGGCCATGCTGGGCGCGGCCTTGGCCTTGGCGATGGCATCGTTGCGGATCGCATCGGTCACCACCTGGCCGGCGGCCAGCGTGACGATGCAGCCGTTCTGCGCGCCGCGGGTGCGCAGCACGCGGGTCAGGCGGCGGGTGTCGATGTTGGCGATGGCCACCGTGCCTTCGCGTTGCAGGTACTGCGCCAGCGTCATGGTCTGGCGGAAGTTCGACGCGAGCAACGGCAGGTCCTTGATGATCAGGCCGGCCGCGAACACGCGGCTGGCTTCCACATCCTCATCGTTGACACCGTAGTTGCCGATGTGCGGATAGGTCAGCGTGACGATCTGGCGGCAGTAGCTCGGGTCGGTCAGGATTTCCTGATAGCCGGTCAGCGCGGTGTTGAACACCACTTCGCCGATGGTCTCGCCGGGCGCACCGATCGAGACGCCCTGAAAGACAGTTCCGTCCGCGAGTGCCAGCAGAGCCTGTCCTGGGTTTGTCAGCAGTTGAGGCGGCACACGTATCTCCGTTGGTGCGCGCCCAGCTCTGCTCATCTCGAGCGTCGGACCGGGGAGAAAACTGGGGGAGTTTTCGACAGGAAACGGCGAGGGTTTCGCTGGGGCGGGCGGGTTGCAGGTAAACCGCGGGATTATAGACGAGCTTCGAGGGTTGACCCTGAGCCGCGCAGGCATCACACGAATGCGAGCGATTGCCGCTTGCAACGCGAGCACATCGCTCGGATTTGCGCTTCGTTGCGGGCTGTTCGGCTCTGATAATGCGCGCTGATCCGACCTCTCACCCAACAAGAAGGAGCCACACATGAAGGGCGACCCGAAAGTCATCGAACACCTGAACGCGCAGCTGAAGAACGAGCTCACCGCGATCAACCAGTACTTCCTGCACTACCGGATGCTGAAGCACTGGGGCCTCGACAAGCTCGCAGCCAAGGAATACGCCGAGTCGATCGGCGAGATGAAGCATGCCGACCAGCTGATGACGCGCATCTTCACGCTCGACGGGCTGCCGAACCTGCAGGACCTGGGCAAGCTGAWGGTCGGCGAGGACACCGTCGAGATCCTGCAATGCGACCTGAAGTCCGAACAGGGCGCGCAGGCCACCATCAAGGACGGCATCGCCCACTGCGAGACGGTGCGYGACTACGTCTCGCGCGACCTGCTGC
>NZ_JBFUFP010000949.1:0-2116 GCF_056403375.1 Rhizobacter sp. P2_H2 | reverse complement strand
CGATTGCGCGACGCTCTGCACCTGCCGGCCCGGCGCGGCCAGCACGCCAGTCACCGTCTTGGCGAGCAGCTTCAGGTAGCGCGATTCGTCGACCAGGCCGGCGCGCAGCAGCAGCAGGTCGTCGTAGTACGAGGTGAAGCCTTCGAAGAACCACAGCAGTTCGGTGTAGTTCTCCTGCGTGTAGTCGTAGCGCGCGAACTCGGCCGGGCGCAGGCGCTTGACGTTCCAGGTGTGGAAATACTCGTGGCTGATCAGCCCGAGCAGCGTCACGTAGCCCTCGCTCAGGTCGGTCTTCAGCTCGGCCTTCGGGTCGGCCGGCGGCTGGGCGCCCGGCCGCGCACGCTGCGGCAGGTCGCGCCGGCCGGCGATCAGCGCGGTGCTGGCCCGGTGCTCCAGCCCGCCGTAGCCGTCATCCACCGCGTTCAGCATGAACACATAGCGCTTGAAATGCGGCTTCTTGCGGCCGTGCCAKAACGCGATCTCGGCCTCGCAGATGCGGCGTGCATCGGCCAGCAGGCGCTCACCGTCGAAATCGGGCAGCGCACCGGCCACGATGAACTCGTGCGGCACGCCGGCCGCCTTGAACTCGCCGCGCCAGAAGTCGCCCAGCTCGACCGGGTGATCGACCAGCTCGTCGTAGTCGGCCGCCTGGTACAGGCCCTGGCCGCGCGCATCGGTCTTGACCGCCGGCAGCGACGTGCCCACGCGCCAGCCCTTCGGCAGGCCGCGCATCTCGACCGCCTGCGGCTCGGCCTCGCGCCCTTCGACCCGCAGGAACACGCTGGTGCCGTTGTAGAAGCCGCGTTGCGCATCGAGGAAGGCGGTGCGCACCGAGGTGTCGAACGCGTAGACGAGGTAGCTGACGGTCAGCGCGCCGCGGCCGTCGCAGGCGGCCAGCCAGGTGGCCTTGTCGAGCTGCTGCAGCGCGATCTCGCGCGAACCCTGGCGGGCCTGCAGCTGCGACAGGTGGCGCGCGAACTCGCGCACCAGGTAGCTGCCGGGAATCCACGCCGGCAGGCTCAGGCGCTGCTGCGGTGCCGGCTGCGGCACGGTGAGCGTCACGCGGAACTGGTGCGCGTGCACATCGGCGATCTCGATGCGGTGGGAAATCATGGGATCAGGAGGGCCGCTCGGGGGGGCGGCCGTGCGCTCATGCAGGGGTTTTCTGCGGGCGCCATTGTCACCTCAGTCACCGCAGGGCCGCCGCCCTGCGCGCCCGCGTCACTTCCGCATCACTTCCGCGTCACTTGGCGGCGGTGGCGGCAGYGCTGCTCACCAGCAGCTGTTTCTCGATCTGCTCGAGCGGCATCGCACCGGGGAAGCGCGTGCCGTCGGCGAACACCAGCGCCGGCGTGCCGTTGATGCGGTATTTCTTGCCCATCGCGACATTGCGATCGATCGGCGTCTCACAGGCGCCCATCGAACGCGGCGGCTGCTCGCTGCGCAGCATCCAGCCGAGCCAGACCTTGCTCGGTTCCTTCGCGCACCAGATGTCGCGCGACTTCTGCGGCGAGTCGCCGCCGAGGATCGGGTACAGGAAGGTGTAGACGGTCACGTCCTTGATCTTCTGCAGGTCGGCCTCGAAACGGCGGCAGTAGCCGCAGTTCGGGTCGGCGAAGACGGCGATGCGGCGTGCGCCGGTGCCGCTCTTCCAGACGATCGCGTCCTTCAGCGGCAGCTTGGCGAAATCGATCGCGGTCAGCTTGTTGATGCGCGCCTCGGTGAGGTTGGTGCGCGCCTTGGTGTCGATCAGCGACCCTTCGACCAGGTAGTTGCCCTGCTCGTCGGTGTAGAGGATCTCGGTGCCCATGCGCACTTCGTACAGGCCCGGGATCGGCGTCTTGGTGATCTCGTCGATCGGCGGCATGGCCAGGCGCTCGGCCAGGTTCTTGCGGATCTGCGCCTCGTCGGCATGGGCCAGCGGTGCCAGCAGCAGCGCGGCGATGAGCGGGGCCGCGAGGCGGGATCGGATCAACGGGAAGTTCAGCATGGCAATGCCTTCAGGTGTCGAGCGCCCGGGCGGTCAGCCAGCGCTTCAGCGGGGAGAGGTGGTTGACCAGAGTCATGCCGCGGTTGCGAAGTTCCCGCACCGCGGGTTGGTCCGTGGAAAACAACC
>NZ_JBFUFP010000948.1:0-2119 GCF_056403375.1 Rhizobacter sp. P2_H2 | reverse complement strand
GTGCATGCGCTGATGCCCGGCGAGCCGGCGGCGGCCGACCGGCTGCTGCGGGCCGCGGCGCTCGGCACGGCTGCGCTGTGGGAGGCGGTGCTCGGCCAGGCGATCGCCCATGCCGGCGCGCCGCACGCGACCGCGCTGCCGCTGCTGCGCGCGCAGCTGCTGGCGGCGCTGCAGGCCGGCTCGGCGTTCTCGGCCAGCAGCGATCCGCTGCAGTCGGTGGTGCAGGCCTGGGCGCCGCTGCTGAAGGACGACCGCGACTGGCTGAAGGCCACGCTGCAGCGGCTGGGCGACAGCGCCGCGCTGCGGCAGCGCATCGTGCGTGCGCTGCCGCAGGCCGTGCTGAAGCAGGTGCTCGGGCTGTGGCTCGGCAGCGGGCTGACGGCCGCCGTCGACGACTGGATCGCGCAGGTGGCCGAGGGCACGCCGGCCTCCACCGACGAGCGCCTCGGCCGCCGCCAGCTGCTGTGGCAGGCCACGCTGCAGCATGCGATGCAGCGCGGCGCGGCGCCGTTCGATGCGTGGCGCTATGCCGACCACATGCGCGCGCAGGTGGTGGCCGCGAGCGTGCCGGCCGCGCCGCCGGGCTGGTTCGAGCGCGTCGTGCGCGCGGCCACCGCGGTGCTGGCGTCGGCCGTGGCAGCGCTCGGCTTCGGGCGTGGCAAGCGCGCCGAACCGGCGACACCCACGCCCGAGCCGATCGACACGCCGCCGGCCGGGATGCTGCCGCCGGTGAGCGAGCTGCTGTCGGTCGGCAACGCCGGGCTGGTGCTGGTGGCGCCGTACATGCCGCGCCTGTTCATGATGCTCGGGCTGTCGGACGAGCGCGCCTTCACCGGCCCGCAGGCAGCCGAGCGCGCGGCGCTGCTGCTGCAGCTGATGGTGACCGGCGAGGCCGCCGCGCCCGAGCCGGCGCTGGTGCTGAACAAGCTGCTGTGCGGCATCGAGCTCGCGCTGCCGGTGCCGCGCGAACTCGCGCCGACCGAGGCCGAGCGCAGCGCCGTCGATGGGCTGCTGGCCGCCGTCACCCAGCACTGGAAGGTGCTCGGCAGTACCTCGGTGGCCGGGCTGAGAGAGACCTTCCTGCAGCGCGAGGGCCGGCTGCAGCATGCCGACGAGCACTGGCAGCTGAACATCGAGCCGCGCCCGTTCGACATGCTGATCGACCAGCTGCCGTGGGGCTACGCGACGATCCGCCATCCGTGGATGAAGGAGGTGCTGCATGTCGAGTGGCGCTGACCTGCGGCTCCTGCGCGTCGAGCTGAATGCCCGCGTGGTCGGGCGCGAACTCGCATGGCTGGAGCGCGTGCTGCAGGCGCGCATCAGCCTGCACTTCGGACAGGCCGAGGCGCCGGTGGCGCTGCCGATGGCGGCGCCGGCACTTGCCCGCGACGACGGCGATTACGCCGACCTGGTGCACGCGGCCGGACTCGACGCCGACGAGCGCCTGGTGCTCGCGCTGGCGCTGGCGCCGCACCTGAAACCGCAACTGCTCGACATGCTGTTCGTGCGCAACCGCAACCTCGACCGCGGCTTCAGCGAGTTCGGCGGGTGGAAGGGGCGCTCGCACGGCGGCTTCCTGCCGACCTGCGAGACGGCGGCCTTCCTGGTCGCCGGCGAAGACCTGGCGCGCCGCTTTGCGCTGCAGCGCCTGCTCGACGAGGACCGCCCGCTGCGCCGCCACGGGCTGCTGCGGCTGCAGCACGACGGGCCGGGCGAACCGTGGCTGAGCGCCGCGCTGCACGTCAGCGGCGACACGCTGGAGCGGCTGGCCACCGGCGAGGCGCGCAAGCCCGACTACGGCATCGGCTTCCCGGCGCGGCGCATCACCACGCGGCTCGGCTGGAGCGACCTGGTGCTCGACGGCGAGGTGATGGACGAGGTGCAGGCCATCGTCACCTGGTTCCGCCACGGCCAGCGGCTGCTGCGCGACTGGCGGCTCGACAAGGCGCTGAAGCCCGGCTACCGCAGCCTGTTCTACGGCCCKCCGGGCACCGGCAAGACGCTGACCGCGACGCTGATCGGCCAGGAGGTCGGCAGCGATGTCTACCGCATCGACCTGTCGATGGTGGTCTCGCAGTTCATCGGCGAGACCGAGAAGAACCTGGCCCAGGTGTTCGAC
>NZ_JBFUFP010000947.1:0-2119 GCF_056403375.1 Rhizobacter sp. P2_H2 | reverse complement strand
TGTAGTGAAGCGACAAAAACAAAGTGAGCAATGACCTCAGCGGTACCCGAACCTGGATGTGCCTGATCTGCGGCTGGATTTACGACGAAGCGGCAGGGGATCCTGAACACGGTATCGCGCCGGGCACCGCATGGGAATCCGTTCCCATGAACTGGACCTGCCCGGAATGCGGCGCACGCAAGGAAGATTTCGAAATGGTCCAGATCTGATGGTCGCTGGGGCTCTTACATGGTGTGCCGGGCAGGTGCCACGGCCGCTTTCAGTCATTGAGGGGATTCTCGGTGAGCAATGAAGCCATCGCAGGCATCAAGGTGCTGGTGATCGACGACAGCAACACGATCCGCCGCAGCGCGGAAATCTTCCTGAAGCAGGGCGGCCATACCGTGCTGCTCGCGGAAGATGGTTTCGACGCGCTGTCCAAGGTCAACGACCACGATCCGGACCTGATCTTCTGCGACATCCTGATGCCGCGCCTGGACGGGTATCAGACCTGCGCCATCATCAAGCGAAACGCGAAATTTGCCGACGTGCCGGTCATCATGCTGTCCTCGAAGGACGGCCTGTTCGACAAGGCGCGCGGACGGATGGTCGGCTCGGAGGACTACCTCACGAAGCCGTTCACCAAGGACCAGTTGCTGCAAGCCGTGGCACAGCACCGGCCGGCCCGCGCCTGATGCGCACACCTGCTGTTTCCCGGTAACGTTGCCCTGCAAGAGAGTTGAAGGAGTAAGACGATGGCGATTCAGAAGATTCTGTTGGTCGACGATTCGAAGACCGAACTGCACTACCTGTCGGAGCTGCTGACCAAGCGCGGCTACGCGGTGYGAACTGCCGAGAACGGCGAAGACGCGATGCGCCGGCTGGGCGAGGAAAAGCCCGACCTGATCCTGATGGACGTGGTCATGCCGGGCCAGAACGGCTTCCAGCTGACCCGTGCGATCACGCGCGACCCGCGTTTCACCGACGTGCCGGTGATCATGTGCACGAGCAAGAACCAGGAAACCGACAAGGTGTGGGGCATGCGCCAGGGCGCACGCGACTACATCGTCAAGCCCGTCGACGCCGACGAGCTGGTGTCGAAGATCCGCGCGTTCGATTGAACGCCGCCGGCATCCGTCACTCCACCTCACCGTCACACGTCGCCCCGCAGGCAGAGAACTGAATGGCCAACAAGGAAGCATTGCGCGAACTGCAAAGTCGCCTGGCCGAGAGGCTGCAGGCGGCGCGTACGCAGGAGCGCGGCCGCGCCTGGCTGGCCGTCGAGTGCGGCAGCCACGGGTTCCTGTTCCCGCTGCAGGAGGCCGGTGAAATTTTCCCGTTCGCGCCCGCCATGCAGGTGCCGTACACCAGCCGCTGGTTCATGGGCGTGGCCAACCTGCGCGGCCGGCTGCACGGGGTGGTCGACCTGGCCGGCTTCCTGGGTGTGCGCGGCAACGAGCCGGTGCGCGAGCAGTCCTGGTTCGTCGCGTTCAACTCCGACCTGAACATCAACTGCGCGGTGTTGGTGGACCGGCTTGCCGGGCTGCGCAACCTGCAGCAGCTGACGCCCGAACCCGACGACGGACAGGCCAAGCCGGCCTTCGTCGGAACGCATTACCGCGACGAAGGCAAACGCCTCTGGCGCGAACTGAACCTGGCACAGCTGGCCACCGAGGCCGCTTTCCTGAAGATCGCAGGCTGAGGCGCACCCGCGCCGGCCCTCCTGACTGCATTACCCAAGACGACGCAACGAGGCACCTATGAGCTTCCTGAACAAAATCAAAGGCAAGGGCAAAGGCCGTGACGACGCATATGGCGCCGACGGTGCCGTTGCGCTGGACGACGTGGCCGGCCTCGACCTGGGGCACGGTGACGACGGGCGGCCGGACGGCGGTGCCAACACGGTGAACCTCGACTCGTCGATCATCTCGGAGGCTGCGCCGTCCGAACTCGCCGATTTCTCCGAAACCCGGCTGCCGAGCGGCGACAACGCCGCGCTGATGTCGGGCACCGGCGTGCCGCTGATCGGCAACCGGCCGGTCGGGCAGCAGCAGCGCGTGCTGGGCGTCATGGTGCTGCTCGGCCTGGTCGGCCTGGTCGGCATGACGATCAGCTCGCTGAACCAGGCCAACAAGGGCGC
>NZ_JBFUFP010000946.1:0-2124 GCF_056403375.1 Rhizobacter sp. P2_H2 | reverse complement strand
GTGCGGCGGATCGCGGCCGGCTCGACCGGGCGCCCGCGGAACGTGAGCCGGCCGAGCGGCAGCGCGTACTCCTGGAACACCAGCCGCACGGTCTCGAGGTAGAACTCGGCCGGCAGGTCGGCGACCGCGAAGTACTCCTCGTAGAAGTTGCGCGTCGCGGCGGCCTGCTTCAGCCGGTCTTCATCCGGCTGCGGGTGCGCCAGGTTTTCGTAGTAGGTCTTGAAGGCGTTGATGTGCCGATCCTTGTTCATGCTCATGAACGCGGTCAGCTGCACGAAGCCCGGGTAGACGCGGCGGCCGGCGCCCGGATAGCGCCACGGCACGACGCCGATCAGGTGCTTCTCGAACCACGCGATGTCCTTGGTCATCGCGAGCTTGTTGACCTCGGTCGGGCTGATGCGGCAATCGATCGGCCCGGCCATCAGCGTCAGGCTCAGCGGCGTGGCCGGGTGGCGGTCCTGCGACATCACCGCGACGGCGCTCAGCGCGGCCACGCAGGGCTGGCAGATCGCCATCAGGTGCGCGCCCTCGCCGATCGCCGCGAGGAAGTCGATCAGGTGCTGCGTGTACTCGTCGAGCCCGAACGGGCCGGCCGAGAGCGGCATCTCGCGGCCGTTGTGCCAGTCGGTGATGTAGACGTCGTGGTCGGCGAGCATCGTGCGCACGGTGTCGCGCAGCAGCGTCGCGAAGTGGCCGGACATCGGCGCGACGATCAGCACCCGCGGCTGCGGTGCCGCGGTGGGGTTGCCCCTGTCCTTGCGGAAGTGCAGCAGCGTCGCGAACGGCGTCACCAACGCGGCCTCCTCGGTGACGGCCACCGGCTCGCCGGCGACGAGCACGCTCTCGATGCCGAACGCCGGGCGGTGGTGCGTCACCTGGGCCAGGCCCATCAGCTCGCAGGCGGCCGCAAGCTTGCGGTTGCCTGCGAGCGCCGACCAGCCGAAGCTCGGGTCCTGCAGCATCGGCAGCGCCGTGCGCGCGAGCGCCTGCAGCGGCCACATCATGTCGGCGTGGGCCTGGTAAGCCTGGTACATCATGGGTTCTCCTGCGCGCGGTAGCGTGCGCAGGAGAACGAGCAACTTGCGCGCCAGCCGGCCGGCACGCACCAGGCCGTGGCACAGCGCTTGCAATGCCATGCCGGACACGCCGCCCCGCCGCGTGGTTTCGGAGACCCCGCATGTCGACCGTCGCCGCGAAGAAGCCTGCTGCCAAGCCTGCTCCGAGGAAGGCGGAGGCTGCCACGGCGAAGGCGACGCTGACGCTCAGCAGCCGCAACTACTCGTCGTGGTCGCTGCGCGGCTGGCTGCTGGCGCGCTTCGCCGGGTTGGACTTCGACGAGGTGATGGTGTCGCCCGACGACGCCGATGCGCGCAAGGAACTGCTGCTGCTCGCGCCGTCGATCCGCGTGCCCTGCCTGACGCACGAGGGCGCAAAGGTGTGGAACACGCTCGCGATCGCGCAGTACCTGGACGAGATCAAGCCGGGCGCCGGCCTGATGCCGAAGGACCGCATCGCGCGGGCGCATTGCCGTTCGGTCAGCGGCGAGATGAACTCGGGCTTCGCGAACCTGCGCAGCTCGCTGCCGATGAACTTGAAGGCGCATCACCCGGGGCACAAGATCTGGGCCGGCGCGCAGCCCGACATCGACCGCATCACCGAGATCTGGACCGAGTGCCTCGAGGCGTACGGCGGCCCGTACCTGTTCGGCGCGCAGCGCACGATGGCCGACGCGATGTACGCGCCGGTGGTCACGCGCTTCCTGACCTACGGCGTCAAGCTGAACAAGCCCTGCATCCTCTACTGCCAGGCCATCATGGCGATGCCGGAGATGAAGGAATGGATCGCTGCGGCGAAGGCCGAGCCCGACGACATCGAAGAACTCGACATGGAATTTTGAGCGTCGGCGCGGAAGGCGCGTGCGGGGAGTCTGTGGCGCGCCGGACGGGTCGGTCATCGCCCCTGGGGGCGATGACTCCCCTGCGCTGACTGGTTTCATGGCCCGTCGCCCAAACTCCCKCCACTCACTTCGTTCGTTGTGGTCAAACAGTGGGCGACAGTCAGTTCACGAAGCGTGCTGCGCACGCGGGCCATGAAACCAGCCAGCTCCGGCGACCCGTCTTTATT
>NZ_JBFUFP010000945.1:0-2125 GCF_056403375.1 Rhizobacter sp. P2_H2 | reverse complement strand
GCCGTAGATGATGCGGTCGTGCACCACGTAGGGCGCCCCGGCCTCCACCGTCGCGTTCGGGAACATCGAGCGGATGGCCTTGCAGGTCAGCTCGACGATGCCGTGCACCAGCGCCATCGGGTAGCGCAGGCCGAACAGGCTGCGCTCGATGTGGGCGCGCAGCTCATCGAGCTGGCCGCTGGTCCACGGGTGCGTGATGCAGCGCGACTCGTCGTCGGTCAGGGCTCGCGTGCTGGTGCGGCGCAGGAAGATCGGCAGCTCCGGGCGCTGGCGGTGCAGGGCCTGGGCGAGCTTCAGGCTGTCCGGCCCGTCGCAGGGCAGGTCTTCGGCCAGCAGCACGCCGGCCAGGTCCTTGTGCTGGGCCAGCGCGTCCATCGCGTCGGCCGCGGCGCGCGGCACGGTGATGATCCCGAGCGTCTCGCAGAACTTGAGCAGTTCGGGATAGTGCTTCGGATCGTGTTCGAGCAGGAGCACCTTGGCGGCGAGGAAAGCGGTATCGGCCATGGGAGGAGTTATCGGCAGCATGGCAGAGGGCTGAAAGCATCCCCAATCTTTTTGTCGTTCACCGTGCCGATGTGCCGGGGGGCGCTCAATGGCGCGTCAGATAATTCACGGCTTTTCTACCTGCTTCATCCCTTCCAGAGGATTCCCATGTTCCAACGTCCGACAGCCGTTCTCGCGGCTGCATGCGCCTTGTTCATCGCCGGTTGCGCCACCGAAAGCTCCCGCACGCTGGAGGTCGCCAAGGTGCAGGCGGCCGCCGCGCCGTTCAACGGCACGCGCCTGCCGGTCTCGGTCGGCAAGTTCGACAACCGCTCCACCTTCATGCGCGGCGTGTTCTCCGATGGTGTCGACCGCCTCGGCAGCCAGGCCAAGACCACGCTGATCGCGCACCTGCAGCAGTCGCAGCGCTTCTCGGTGCTCGACCGCGACAACATGTCCGAGACCAGCCAGGAGGCCAAGTTGCAGGGCACGGCGCAGAAGCTGCGCGGCGCCTCGTACGTGGTGACCGGCGACATCTCCGAGTTCGGCCGCAAGGAGGTCGGCGACCACCAGCTGTTCGGCCTGTTCGGCCGCGGCAAGACGCAGATCGCCTACGCGAAGATCACGCTGAACATCGTCAACAGCCTGACCGCCGAGGTCGTCTACTCGGCGCGCGGTGCCGGCGAGTACGAGCTGTCGAACCGCGAGGTGCTCGGCTTCGGCGGCACCGCCAGCTACGACGCGACGCTGAACGGCAAGGTGCTCGATCTTGCGATGCGCCAGGCGGTCGACGACCTCGTCACCGCGAAGGACAGTGGTCAGTGGGGCAAGGWGACAGCCAAGTGACAGGGCGCTTCCTTGTCGCCGCCTGTGCGCTGGCGCTGCTGGCCGGCTGCGCGAAGCCGCGCCCGCCGTTGTACCTGTGGGAGTCGTTCCCGCGCCAGCAGTACGACGCGCTGCAGCGCGGCGGCGCCGGCGCGCAGGAGCAGATCGCCGCGCTGGAGGAGCACGTCGTGAAGGCGCGTGCGCAGAATGCCGCGTTGCCGCCCGGCCTGCGGGCCCACCTGGGCATGCTGAAGCTGTCGATCGGCGACCCGGGCGAGGCGCGCCAGCTCTGGCAGGCCGAGAAGCTCGCGTTCCCGGAATCGGCGCCCTACATGGACCAGTTGCTCAAGCGCCTGGACGGCCCCGTGGCCAAGACGGAGAAACCGGCATGACGCGCGTTCGATCCCTCATCCTGTGGGCTGCCGTCGCCGGCGCCGCGCTGCTCGGTGGCTGTGCCACCTCGCCGGCCTACGACTACACGGCCTTCAATCGCGCGAAACCGGCCTCGCTGCTGGTGTTGCCGCCGCTCAACGAGTCGCCCGAGATCAGCGCGACCGCCTCCGTCTGGAGCCAGGCGACCCGGCCGTTGGCCGAAGCGGGCTACTACGTGCTGCCGGTCACGCTGGTCGACGAGACCTTCCGCCAGAACGGCGTGGACACCGCGCACGACGCCCAGGAGGTCTCGCTGAAGAAGCTGCGCGAGTTCTTCGGTGCCGACGCGGCGGTCTACATCAAGGTGCGCAAGTACGGTGCGAGCTACACGGTGCTGGCCAGCGAGACGCGCGTCGAGGTCGAGGCCCGCATCGTCGACCTGCGC
>NZ_JBFUFP010000944.1:0-2128 GCF_056403375.1 Rhizobacter sp. P2_H2 | reverse complement strand
GTCATCAGCAGGCCGGTGGCGGCCACACCCAGGCCCAGCTCGTGCTGGAAGTAGAACGGCAGCGACACGTAGCCGATCATCTGCCCGGTGAAGCAGCACACCGACGCGATGACCGAGATGCGGAACGACGGCACCCGCAGAAGATCGAGCGGGATCAGCGGCGCCGCCTTCGGCATCTCGCGCCGCACCAGCAGCACCAGCGAAACGGCCGACACGGCGAGCAAGGCCGCGCCGTACCACGGAAACGACGGCAGCCAGTCGCTGCCCAGCACGAAGGCGGCGAACATCAGCGCGTTGAGCGCGATGCTGGCGATGTCGAGGCGGCGCCCGGTACCGGGCGGGTTCGGCAGCCCGGCACAGGCGGCCAGCACCAACGCGCCGACCGGCAGGTTCACCGCGAACAGCCACGGCCAGCTCGCGACCGACAGCAAGGCCGCGCCGACGGCCGGCCCGGCCGCCGAGGCGCCCGCCACCGTCAGCGCGTTCCAGGCGATCGCCTGGCCCAGCAAGCGGCGCGGATAGGTGAAGCGCAGCAGTGCCAGCCCCAGCGGCATCACCGCCGCGCTGCCCAGGCCCTGCAGGCATCGGGCCGCGACCAGCCAGGGCAGCGACGGCGCCAGCGCACACAGCACCGACGCCACGGTGAACAGCGCGATCCCGGCGGTGAAGACGCGGCGGTAGCCCAGCCGCTCGCCGACGGCAGACGCGGGCAGCAGGAACATCACGATCGCCAGCTGGTAGGCGGTGACGATCCAGACCGCGTCGGCCGGCGCGGCGTGCAGCTGCTGCGCGATGCTGGGCAGGGCGACGTTGGCGATCGCGCCGTCGAGCACCACCAGCACGATCGCGCCGAGGATCGCGGCGACCGCCGCGTAGCGCCTTGGCAGCGGCAGGCCGTCGAGCTCGTTGTCTGCGCTGGAATCGGCGCGGTGAGGGACCGGGGACGAGTTGGATTCGAGGACGGTGGATGACATGGCTGGTGGACCGGAGGGGGACGCTCGATCGCGCCACGTCAGCATAGGTCGACGACCCCGGCCGCCACAGAGCGTGGCGMGCATCTTGTTCCTGCATGCGGCGCCGGATCGACACCGCCAAACCATGCTAGGTTCAGCGGATGCCCGCTGACATCGACCTCAATCTTCTCATTGCGTTGAATGCCTTGCTCTCGGAGGGCAGCGTCTCCCGGGCGGCCGAGCGGCTGGGGCTGAGCGAATCGGCGATGAGCCGCACGCTGGCACGGCTGCGCGAAGCGACGGGTGACGAGCTGCTGGTGCGTGCGGGCCGGGCGATGGTGCCGACCCCGCGGGCGCTGGCGTTGCGCGAGCAGGTGAAGGCCCTGGTCGACGAAGCGGCTGCCGTGCTGCAGCCGGCCGGGCCCGACCTGGACCTGGGCACGCTCGGGCGCCTGTTCACCATCCGGGCCAATGACGGCTTCACCGAGGCCTTCGCGCACCTGCTGGCGGCACGCACCGCGCGCGACGCGCCCGGCGTGCGGCTGCGTTTCGCGCCCAAGCCCGACAAGGATGTGCGCCCGCTGCGCGAGGGCCTGATCGATCTCGACGTGGGCGTGCTCGGCGAGTCCGGCCCCGAGGTGCGAGTGCAGACGCTCTATCGGGATCGCTTCATCGCCGTCGTGCGACAGGGTCACCCGCTGCTGGCCGACGGCGAGATCACGCCCGAGCGGTATGCGGCCTGCGACCACGTCGTCACGTCGCGCCGCGGGCGAATCACCGGGCCGGTGGACGACGCACTCGCCGCCGCCGGGTTGAAGCGCAATGTCGCCGTGATCGTTCCCAGCTTCGGCACCGCGCTGTCGACGGCGGCCGCGACCGACATGGTGGCGCTGATCCCCGCGTCGTACTTCGAGCACCTGAGGGCGAGCAACGCGCTGCGCTCGTTCGAGCTGCCGGTGCCGACGGAGCACATCACGATCTCGCAGATGTGGCACCCGCGACTCGATCGCGACCCGGCGCATCGGTGGCTGCGGGGCGTGGTGCTGGAGGTGTGCCGGCAGCAGCAGGCGTGACGGCAAGGTCAGGCAGCTCTGCGCGACCAGGCGAGTGCAGTCTCCAGATGGGGATAAACGATCTCTTCGACCTGCTCCGCGTCTTCAAAAAACGCCCCGCGC
>NZ_JBFUFP010000943.1:0-2131 GCF_056403375.1 Rhizobacter sp. P2_H2 | reverse complement strand
GTGTGGTGGTTCGGGCGCGTCATGTAGCGGCGGCCACCGGCGGCGCGTACTCGATGCGATCGCGTCCGCCGTGCTTGGCACGGTACAACGCCGCATCGGCCGCCGCGATCATGTCGTCGATGCTGAGGCGCGACGAAGGCTCCAGGCCGATCGCGCCGAAGGAGCACGTGACCGCCACGGCGGTCTCGCCGGCCTGCATCGGCATCGCCGCGACCGCAGCGTGGATACGCGCCAGGCGTTCGCGGTCCTCGGTCGGCCCGGAGCCCAGCCCGGGCAGGATCAGCAGAAACTCCTCGCCGCCGTAGCGGCCGATGGCGTCATAGGGGCGGACCTCGCCCGCCAGGCGGGCGACGAACTCGCGCAGCACGGCATCGCCTGCCGGGTGGCCGTGGCTGTCGTTGATGCGCTTGAAGTGATCGATGTCGGCCAGCACCAGGGTCAGGGACCTGCGCTCGCGCCGCGTGCGCCCGACCTCGCGCTCGAGGATCTCCAGGATCGCGCGCCGGTTCCAGGCGCCGGTCAGCGCGTCCTTCGTGGCCTGCTCGCGCAGCTGCTCCTGCGAGGCCTCGAGCTCGCGCGTGCGTTCGCGCACCAGGGCCTGCAGCCGCTGCTCGGCGCGCACCAGCGCGCGCGTGCGCCACCATGACCAGGCCCAGGCCAGCCCGAGCGCCAGCGCGGCGCAGGCGGCGTAGAACGTGCGTGTGGCCCACCAGGCCGGCTCGATCTCGAAGTCCAGCGCCACGCTGGCCGATCGCGAGCCGCGCTCCAGGTCGGCGGCCCGGGCCTCGAAGCGGTAGCTGCCAGCCGGCAGGCCGGTCAGGCGCACATCGGTGTGCGGCGCCAMGGTCCATCGGTCGTCGAAGCCGGCGAGGCGGTATTCCAGCGCCAGGCCGTTGCGGTCGCGGTAGGCCGGCACGGCCAGCCCGATCTCCAGCGCGCCGCGCGACCACGGCAGCCGCAGCCTTCGATCCGTCGGCAGGGACACGCCATTGCTGCGCACGGACAGGATGGTCGCGTCCCGCGTCCCGTCCGCGAACAGTGCATCGGGCGCAACCAGGTGGGATGCGCCGCGGCTGGTGCCGATCCAGATCGTGCCGTCGGTGTCCTCGTACAAGGCGCCGCTCGAGGTGTCGTTCCAGACCAGCCCGTTGCGCTGATCGAGCAGGCGCCACACCCTGCCGTTCCACACCCCCACGCCGGCGTCGGTGTTCGCCCACAGCCAGCCCCGGCGGTCCTCCAGCAGCTCAAGCACGCTGCGCCCGCGCAACAGCGGCGGCGTGATGTCGGTGGCGACGATCGCGTCGCCCTGCGACACCAGGCGGCGCAGGCGCTGGTCGGCGCTCGCCGCGACGACACTGCCGTCGCGCAGGCAGCCGATGGCCGACTCCCTGCCGGCGCGGCCGGGTTCGAGCAGGCGTGCGGGCTGCCAGCGTCCGCCCGCCAGGCGTGCGATGCCCGGCTCGCCGGCGAACCACAGCGTGCCGTCCGGCGCCCGGCACATGTCGACGAACATCCCCTTGGCCATCGGGTCGGCGAGCTGCGGCCTCGAGCCCGCCACCTCCGTGCGCCAGCGGTACACGCCCTCGTCGGACGCGATCCACAGCTCGGCGTCGCGATCGCGCTGCACGCGGTAGATCGATGGCGCCTGATCGAGGCTTTCGACCGACGCCGGCTGGGGGCCCGCGGCGTTGCTGAAGCGCAGCAGTTTCCCGCCCCGGGTGCCGGCCCACAGCCCGCCGGCACCGTCCTGTTCGAGACTCGACACCTCGCGCGTGGCCGGCGTATCGGGCGCAGCCGCGACGAAACGGCGCGCCGCAGCGTCGAAGACAGCCAGCCCGCCGCCGGTGGCGACGTGCAGGCGCTGCCCCCCCGGTGCCGCGCTGCGCCGGATGCTCCATACGGTGGAGCGCGGCAGCCCGTCTGCGACCGACCAGTTCTCCCACAGGCCGTAACCGCGCCACTGCAGCACGCCGGCGCCGAGCTGCCCCAGCCAGACCCCGCCTTCGCGGTCGGCCAGCATCGCGCGCAGCTTGCCACCCAGCGGCAGCCCGGCGTCGTTGCCGAAACGCTGCCACGAGCGGCCATCCCAGCGCAGCAAGGCCTGCGGCACCGCGGTCAGGATGCGCTGCTG
>NZ_JBFUFP010000942.1:0-2133 GCF_056403375.1 Rhizobacter sp. P2_H2 | reverse complement strand
GGCCTGGACGCCGGCGTGATCGAGGCGCAGGAGCACCAGATGGTGCGCAACGTGTTCCGCCTCGACGACCGGCAGGTCGGCTCGATGATGATCCCCCGCACCGAAATCACCTGGCTCGACGCGTCGGCCGGCCTCGACGACGTGCTGAAGGTGATGGGCGACCAGGAGCACTCGCGCTACCCGGTGTGCCGCGGCAGCCTGAGCGACGTGGTCGGCGTGATCTCGGCGCAGACGCTGCTGCAGCAGATGCTGCAGGGCCGCCCGCTCGCGCTGACCGAGGGCCTGCAGGCGCCGGTGTTCGTGCCGGAGACGCTGTCGGGCATGGAGCTGCTCGAGCAGTTCCGCGCGTCGTCGGCCCAGCTTGTCTTCGTGGTCGACGAGTACGGCGAGGTGCAGGGCGTCATCACCGTGCGCGACGTGCTGGAGGCGATCACCGGCGAGTTCACGACGCCGGCCGACGGCGAAGCCTGGGCGGTGCAGCGCAACGACCAGAGCTGGCTGTTCGACGGCCTGATCCCGGTGCCCGAGCTGAAGGACCGGCTGTCGCTGAAGGAGTTGCCCGAGGAAGACCGCGGCCGCTACAACACGCTGGCCGGCATGATCATGTTGTTGTTGGGCCGGCTGCCCAAGACCGCCGACACGGTGGACTGGGAAGGCTGGCGTTTCGAGGTGGTCGACCTGGACGGCAAGCGTGTCGACAAGGTGATGGCCACCGCCTTGCCCCCTGGAGCTGAAGTTCAATGATCACTGCCCTCTACAAGAAGCCCGCGCTGCTCGACCGCACGCGCCATGCCGGCAAGCACGTGCTGCCGCTGGACGTGTCGGGAGCCGCCGGCATGAACGCGCTGTTCTGCACCTTCGGCGAGTTCGTCGAGGCCGGCAAGGACTACCCGATCCTGTTCGTCAACAGCGGCACCACCGCAGACGGCAGCCCGCAGCTCAACCCGGCCGTGCTGCTCGGGTTGACGGTGGGCGAGAACCTGTTCGTCGAGGGCACGCAGTGGGTCGGCCGCTACATCCCGGCCGCGCTGCGCTGCTACCCGCTCGGGCTCACGCGCTTCCCGCGTGCCGACGGCACCGGCGACGAACTCTCGGTGGTCATCGATGAAGGCTACCCGGGCCTCGTCGACGGGCCGCAGGGCACGCCGCTGCTCACCGCCGCCGGCGAGCCGACCGAGACCCTTAACAACGTGATGAAGCTGCTCGAGCTGTACGACCAGGAAGCGCAGCGCACCCCGCTGTTCTGCGAACGCCTGCGCGAGCTCGACCTGCTGAAGAGCATGCGCGCCGAAGGCACGCTGGACGACGGCGAGACCTTCTCGGTCGACGGCTTCCTCGTGGTCGATGAAGACAAGCTGCGCGCGTTGCCCGATGCCCAGGTGCTCGAGCTGTACCGCAACGGCATGCTGCCGCTGATCTACGCCCACCTGGCCTCGCTGACCTGCCTGCAGCGGCTGAGCGATCGCAAGATGCAGCGGAAGGCCCAAAAGGCGCAGGCGGCCGCCGCCTGACCGGAGCGCGGTGATGTCGACGGGGCAATCGGTTTTCGAAGGCTTCCTGTCGACGCCCGAGATGTCGGCGGTGTTCTCGCCGGCCTCGGTGCTGCAGGCGATGCTCGATTTCGAGGCGGCGCTCGCGCGCGCGCAGGCCGCCGAAGGCCTGGTGCCGGCCGCCGCCGCCCAGGCGATCGCCGGTGTCTGCAAGGCCGAGCTGTACGACCTGGGCGCCCTCATCGACGCGAGCGGCCGGGCCGGCAGCCTGGCCATTCCGCTGGTCAAGGCGCTGACGCAGGCGGTCGGCCTGTTCGATGCCGATGCGGCCGGCTACGTGCACTGGGGCAGCACCAGCCAGGACGTGATCGACACCGGCCTCGCGCTCACCACCCGCCGCGCACTCGCGCTGGTCGACCGCGACCTGGGYGCGCTCGCTGCCGCGCTGCTCGCGCTGGCACGGCAGCACCGCGGCGTGCCGGTGCTGGCGCGCACGCTGATGCAGCCGGCGCAGGTGGTCAGCTTCGATTTCAAGCTGGTGGCGTGGATCGCGCCGCTGCTGCGCTGCCGGCAGCGGGTGCGCGCGGCCGGGCTGCAGGCGCTGCAACTGCAGCTGGGCGGCGCGGTGGGCACGCTTTCGGTG
>NZ_JBFUFP010000941.1:0-2133 GCF_056403375.1 Rhizobacter sp. P2_H2 | reverse complement strand
GTCAGATCGGCCCATCGTCAATGCGGATTCCCCGCGGAGCCACAGACTCCCCGGCAGCAACAGGCGCCCCCTGAGGGTGCTCTACGCAGAGGACAACGAGGTGAACGCCGAACTGGTACGCCAGATCGTCACATTGCGGCACGGCGTGTCGCTTCGCGTCGCGACCAACGGTGAGCGCGCGCTCGAGATGGCACGGCTCGACGCCCCGGATCTGATGCTCGTCGACATGAACCTTGGCGACATGACGGGAGTCCAGCTCGCCAAGGAGCTGCAGCGGGATCGGTCCACCCGCGAGATCCACCTGGTCGCACTTTCGGCCGACGCGCTTCCGGAGCAGATCAGGACCGCGCTTGGCTGCGGGTTCGAGAGCTACCTGACCAAGCCGATCGTGTTCGAAGAACTGCTCGCGATGCTGGACAAGCACAGCCAGCAAGCCTGCGCATAGAGCCCGGTCGCGGGAGTGGGGGGCGTCGGCGCCCGCACGATCAGGCAGGCCGTGTAACCGTGCGACACACCATGGGCTGTCGACCAGGTTACCGGCACGGTTCATGCACCCACTTGCAACACAACCGCAGGGGATGCCATGTCAACCGAGTTTCGTCGAACAGGTAACTTGAAGAACATCGGCAGCTATCCGGTCTGGCTGCAGCGCGTCGTTCATGAAACGACGCCGCACAAGCGTCGCGTGGTCGAGCACGAGCTCTTCGCTCTGATGAGAGAAGCCAGGTTGCCGCTGCCGGCGATGCGCCGCTTCCTGGTGGGCGTATGGCCGACCATCGAGCAATTCCCCCGGTTCATGGCAATGAACCTGAAAAAGGTGGGCTATGGCGACAGCGTGGGCGAGGACATGGCGCGGCGCTACCTGATCCAGAACATTCGCGTCGAACAGAAGCACTCCGAGCATTGGGCCACCTGGGCTGGGGCAGCCGGGTTGACGCTCGACGACCTGCGAGCCGGGGAGGATGCCGAAGAACTCGAGGCCTTGGCGCACTGGTGCTGGTATGTCTGCGACAAGGCGAGTCTTGCGGTCGCGATGGCCGCGACGAACTATGCAGTCGAAGGCGCGACGGGTGAGTGGTCGTGCGTGGTGTGCTCGAAGGACACCTACTCGAAATCGCTCCCGGACGAGATTCGCGTTCCAGCGATGCGATGGCTGAAGGTCCATGCCGAGTACGACGACACGCATCCCTGGGAGGCGCTGGACATTGTCGCGACCTTGCTCGGCCACGCACCGTCGAGTGCGGATGTGGCCGCCGTGCGGCGTGCGGTCCGGTCGAGCTACCGCTACATGGAGATGTCGCTCGACGCCGCGATGATGGCAGCGACGCGCGGCGATTTTGACGAAACGGCTTCCAACGCATCGACCTTGGGTGCCTTCGACGCACTCCACGCCSCATAGACGGAAGCCGGTACCTCGGTCACTTCGCCGCAGCCGGGAACGCCGGCAGCTTGCCGATGTCGCGCGGGTCGTGCTGGATGATGACCGTCGCCTTCAGGTTCTTCGCGATCTGCTTGACGCGCTGGATCGACGCGAGGGTCTGCGCGCGGTCGTAGTTGAAGCCCGGCACGCCGTCGTGCTCGTAGTTCTCGTGGAAATGCACGGCATCGCCGCTCAGGATCACCGGCCCCATCTCCTTCAGGCGCACGAGCAGGATGCTGTGCCCCGGCGTGTGGCCCGGCGCGCGCAGGATCATCACGGTGCCGTCGTCGAACACGTCCTTGTCGGCGCTCAGCGGCTCGACCTTGCGCTTCTCGGCGATCCACTCGGCGAAGCCTTTCACGTTCGCACTGGCCATCGGCGGGGTGGCGTTGATGCCGTCCCAATCGCCCTTGCCGATCAGCAGCGTTGCATTCTTCAGCGGGGCCAGCTGACCGGTGTGATCGGCGTGGTAGTGGCTGATGCCGACGTACTTCACGTCTTCGGCGTTGACGTTGATCTGCTTCAGCAGATCGGCCAGCGGCTTGTTGGTCGCACTGGGAACGGAGCCCGGCAGATAACCCGTGTCCCAGACCATCACGTCCGCGCCGTGGCGGATGACATAGCAGCTGAAGGTGAAGGGCTTCGTCGTCTCGGTGTAGGCGAAGGCGTCGCTGAAGCGCCTCGGGTCGTTGGTCCCGGTGCCGCAATCGAGC
>NZ_JBFUFP010000940.1:0-2134 GCF_056403375.1 Rhizobacter sp. P2_H2 | reverse complement strand
TGCCGGGGCCGAGCACGGTGGCGCCGTCGGCGCGCAGCTGTGCGATGTTGCGCTGCGTGGCCGGGTGCGCCCACATCTCGCGGTTCATCGCCGGCGCCACCAGCAGCGGGCAGCGTTCGATCGGCCGTGCGAGGCACAGCAGGCTCAGCAGGTCGTCGGCGCGCCCCTGCACCAGCCGCGCGATGAAATCGGCGCTGGCCGGCGCGATCAGCACCGCATCGGCCTCGCGCGTCAGGTTGATGTGGGCCATGTTGTTGGCCTCGCGCGCATCCCACTGGCTGGTGAACACCGGGCGGGTCGACAAGGCCTGCATCGTGACCGGCGTGATGAACTGCTCGGCCGCCTCGGTCATCACGACCTGCACCGAGGCGCCGGCCTTCACCAGCGCGCGCGTCAGCTCGGCGGCCTTGTAGCAGGCGATGCCGCCGGTCAGGCCGAGCACGATGCGCTTGCCTTGCAGGTCGGTGGAAGATGCAGTGCTCACAGCGGTGTCCAGAAACGCGACATGTCGGAGAGGTTGAACAGCACGCGCACCGCCTTGCCGTAGACCTCGGCGTGCGGCAGGAAGCCCCAGCGGCGCGAGTCTTCCGAGTTGTCGCGGTTGTCGCCCAGCATCAGGTACTGGCCGGCCGGCACCGTGCAGTGCCACGCGCCGCGGCGCTCGTTGACGCAGTGCTGGCCGAGCTCGGGCTGCTGCAGGTCGAGCGCCATGCTGCCGAGCACGAACGGGTTGACCTTGATCAGGTGGTCGCGGCCGGGCAGCGATTCCTTCTGCAGCCACTGCCCGCGGTCTTCATCGCGCACGCCGGGTTCGCTGCCGTCGCTGACCGGCTCGACCTCGAACGGCGCGCCGTTGATGCTGACCGCGCCGTCCTGGAAGCGCACCAGGTCACCGGGCATGCCGATCAGCCGCTTCACGTAGAACTCGGAGACGTTGCGCGGGAAGCGGAACACGACGACATCGCCGCGCTGCGGCTTGCCGAACTCGATCGCGGTGTTGGTGAACGGCAGGCGCGGGCCGTACGCCAGGTGGTTGACGAGCAGGTAGTCGCCGACACGCAGCGTCGGCTCCATCGAACCGGACGGCACCTTCGGCCAGTCGGCCACCGCGACGCGGCAGGTGAACATCAGCGCCACCACGAAGAACAGCTCGGCGCCGAAGCTGACCCACAGCGGCTTGCGCACCGGGGCGGGCAGGTCAGCCGGAAGACGGGCGAGGCGGCGGCGCCAGGCGAACCAGCAGGCGCCGCTGGCCAGGCTCAGCAGGCACAGCACTTCGTTGATGGAAAAACCGATCTGCATCGAGGGCGCTTTCCGGGTGGATGTTCACGGGCTTCACACGGGCAAGGGCCCGGCGGGGATTATGGCTGCGCCGCGCGCCCGTCCCGGGCGCCGGATTCCTACACCTCGACGGCTGTAAGTCCTACGTCCCTCGGTCGACAACGTTGACCGGCATCCGGCAAGATGCCCCCACTCTGAGGAGACCTGCATGGACCCGTTGTTGGCATTGCGCAATACCACTGGCATCCCCACTGGCACCCGAGACACCTCCCCCGCCGGCTCGAGCCGGCGCCCCACGCTCGTCGGCCTGCCCGGCCGCCCGGCGGCGTCGCTGCAGCCGCAGTTCATGCAGAACAAGCTGCCGCCCGAGACGGCCACGCTGGCCGAAGTGACGGCCGGGCTGCTGAAGGCGCGCGCCGAAGTCGCGCCCAAGTACTTCTACGACAGCCTGGGCTCGCACCTGTTCGAGGCGAGCACCGAGCTGCCGGAGTACTACCCGACGCGCACCGAGGCCGCCATCTTCGACCTGCACGCCGGCGAAATGGCCGAGGCGATCGGCCGCGGCATGACGCTGATCGACCTGGGCGCCGGCAACTGCGCGAAGGCGGTGCGGCTGTTCCCCGAGTTCAGGCCGTCGCGCTATGTCGCGATCGACATCTCGGTCGATTTCCTGCGCGAGGCGCTGGCCGGCGTGCAGCGCGCGCACCCGGCACTGAACGTCACCGGCCTGGGCATGGATTTCGCCAATGCGCTGGTGCTGCCGAACGAGCTGCTGCGCGAACGGCCCGTGTTCTTCTACCCCGGCTCGAGCATCGGCAACTTCACGCCCGAGCAGGCGTCGCGGCTGCTGGCC
>NZ_JBFUFP010000939.1:0-2136 GCF_056403375.1 Rhizobacter sp. P2_H2 | reverse complement strand
CCACCGAGGAGGGGACAAAGATGCTGAAAGTCATTTGCCCCGAGCGATGTGCGGACCAAGAGCTTGCCGCTGAAGTCTGGTTCCTGACTTTCAAGGATGGCTCTTCCACGCCTGCGTCGCGAATGCGCTTGTAGGCTCGGCCGGTGTCAGGCCGGCAGCCCGAACAACTCCGACAGCGCCTGCCGCATCGGCGCTTCGCCGACCGCATGCGTGTCGTGGTGCGACCCGCCCGGCACCAGCACGAAGCGCTTGGCCGACACCGCCGCGTCGTACAGCGCGCGACCCAGTGCATGCGGGATCAGCTGGTCGTCGTCGCCATGCACCACCAGCACCGGGGCCCGCACCGCGCCGATCTTCTGCGCCGCGTCGAAACGCTGCGTGATGAAGCGGCGCACCGCCGACCAGCCGAAGCTGAAGCTCGCGACCACGTCGGACAGCGACGTGAAGCTGCTCTCGATGATCAGCCCGGCCGCGTCGTCGACCTCGGACGCCAGGTGGATCGCGATCGCACCGCCCAGCGAGTGGCCGAAGAGGTAGCGCGCCTGGCCCGGTTGCCGGGCGCCGAGCCACTGCCACGCGGCGCGGGCGTCTTCATAGGCGCTGGCCTCGGACGGCAGCTCGCCGCCGCTCTTGCCGAAGCCGCGGTAGTCGATCGCCAGCACCGAAAACCCGAGCCGCTGCAGCCGGCGCATGCGCTCGGCGCTGCAGGTCACCTCGTGCTGCGCGCCGTGCAGGTACAGCATCAACGGCGCCTTCGGATCGGGGTTCGCCAGCCACAGGCCATGCAGCCGCACCGGCTGCCCGCTGAGCTGCGAGTCGAAGCCGATCCACACCTCCTGCATGTCCGAGAGCCGGCGCAGCGCGCGTGCCTGCGACCAGCGGTTGCGCTTGTTCGGCCGGAAGATCCACTTGCGCTGCTGCGTGTCGATCAGCCGGTCGCCGGCCACCGCGGCGAACGCGGTCAGCGCGGCGGCAGGCCAGCCGGCACGGGTGAGGGCATAGGGGAGCTGCATGGCCAGATCTTCGGCTGCAGCGCCCTTTGCTTGAATCCCCGGATCACGCTCCCCGCGTTCAAGTGGCCATAGTTCGCGTTCGGCTCAATGCGCCTGCGCTTCGAGCAGCTGCACCGTCTTGTTGGGCAGCTTGATGCCGCTCTTCTCGCGCTCGGCGCGCGCCTCGTGGCACATCTTCATGCCGGTGTGGTGCTCCAGGATCTCGGCCACCCAGTCGACGAACACCCGCACCTTCGACGACAGGTGGCGGTTCGACGGGTACACGACGTGGAACGGGATCTCGTCCGACAGCCAGTCGCACATCAGCAGCTCCAGCACCCCGCAGCTCGGGTACTGGCGGAACATGTAGGTCGGCAGCCGGCCGACGCCCAGGCCCGCCAGGCAGGCGTCGACGTAGGCGTTGGAATCGTTCAGCGTCAGCGGGCTGTCCACCGGCAGCAGGATGCGCTCGCCGTTGCGCACGAACTCCCAGTCGAACACCTGGCCGGTGCGCAGCGAGAAATAGTTCAGGCAGGTGTGCTTCTTCAGGTCGAGCGGGTGCTCCGGGCGGCCGTGGCGCGCCAGATAGCCGGTGGTCGCGCAGGTCACCAGGTTCATCGTGCCGACCCGGCGCACCACCACCGACGGGTCCGACACCTCGCCGACGCGCAGCGCGCAGTCGATACCCTCGCTCAGCAGGTTCAGCGGCCGGTCGCTGCAGCCCAGCTCCAGCTCGATGTCGGGGTAGCGCTCGAAGAACGACGGCAGCAGCGGGATGAGCAGCCGGCTCGCCACCGCGGTGCTCACGTCGACCCGCAGCTTGCCGCGCGGCGAGGCCTGGCTGGACGAGAACGACTCCTCGGCGTCACGAAGATCCTCGAGGATGCGAACGCAGCGCTCGTAATAGGCGGCGCCGTCTGCCGTCACCGACACCTTGCGCGTCGTGCGGTGCAGCAGCCGCACCTTCAGGTGGCCTTCCAGCTCGGCCACGCTGGCCGAGAGCGTCGCCTTCGGCATGTTCAGCAACTCCGCTGCACTGGTGAAACCGCCGGTGTTGACCACGCCGACGAAGGCTTGCATGGCTTTGATGGTGTCCATTGTCTTGAATCCTGAACAGTCATTCCGCAAAACGCTACTTTATAAC
>NZ_JBFUFP010000938.1:0-2139 GCF_056403375.1 Rhizobacter sp. P2_H2 | reverse complement strand
GGGCTGGAGGGGGCTGCCGAGTTGCGCGTGGTGCGTGGCGACGTGGTGGCTGAAACGCTGCACGGCCGTGTCGTGATCGCCAACGAATCGCTGGGCGACTGGCCCGAGGAAGGCAGGCTGTTCGTGCTGGCGCACGAATTGGGTCATGTGGCGCTGGCGCACTGGGCGCAAATGGGCGTGATGTACCAGAAATGGGTGCCCGGCAGCGTCACCCCGGACCAGACCGACCCGGTCGCCGGCCGGTTGGGGCGCGAGGCGTCGGGCCTGGCCTACCAGCAGGAGTACGAGGCCGATGCGTTTGCGCTGCGCACGCTGGAAGGGATGGGCGTGCCGCGCGACACGGTGATCTCGGCCTTCATGCGGCTCGGCGTGACGAAGGACACGGCGACGCACCCCGGCACGCATCGACGGCTGGCCGCACTGCGCGCGCAATAGGCCTGGGGATCAACCCCACGCGCCTTTGCCACGCCGGTCGCCCCTGAAGGGGCCTACGCATTGACGCGGAACGATCCCATCGCCGCGGTGAGCCGCCCCGACTGACCCCGCAGCGACTGCGCCGCCGCCGCCAGCTGCTCCACCAGCGCGGCGTTCTGCTGCGTCATCGTGTCGAGCTGCGCGATCGCCTGCTGCATGCGGCCGATGTCGCTGCTCTGCGAGGCACCGCTCTGCGCAATGTCGCCGATCAGCCCCGCCACCTGGCCGACGCTGTCGACGATCTCGCGCATCGTGCGGCCGGCATCGGCGACCAGCTGCGAACCGGCCGCCACCTTCTCCGTCGAGTCGCCGATCAAGGCCTTGATCTCGCGCGCAGCCGACGAACTGCGCTGCGCGAGGCTGCGCACCTCCTCGGCCACGACCGCGAAGCCGCGACCCTGCTCGCCGGCGCGCGCTGCCTCCACAGCTGCATTCAGCGCAAGGATGTTGGTCTGGTACGCGATGCCGTCGATCACGCCGATGATCTCGGCGATCTTGCCGGCGCTGGCGTGGATCTCGCCCATGCGCACGATCACGTCCTGCATGGTCTGCGCGCCGCGCGCCGCGACCTCGCTGGACAGCGTGACCCGGCTGCGCGTCTCGCGTGTGCTGTCCGAGTTGCTGCTCACCGTGGCCGCCAGCTGCGCCATCGAGCCGACGGTCAGCTGCAACGCGTTCGCCTGCTGCTCGGTGCGGTTCGACAGGTCGGTGTTGCCGCTCGCGATCTCGTCCGATGCGGTGTCGACGCTCTCGACGGTCTGCCGCACGTCGAGCACCACCGTGCGCAGCTTCTTGCGCATCGCGTTCAGCTCGGCCCGCAGCCACGAGATCTCGTCCTTGCCCGACGACGTGATCTTGGTCTCGAGGTCGCCGCCGGCAATGCGGATCACGCACTGAACGGTCGATTCGACCGACTCCTTGATGCTGCCGCGGATCAGCCAGCCGGCCAGCAGCGCCACCGCGCAACCGGCGATGGCGCCCGCACTGAACCACCCGATGGCCGCATCGGCATTGATCCGCTGCGGTCCCGCGGCAAGCTGCTGCACGGTCCACGCCGCCGCCGCACCCATCGCGAGCACGATCGCACCCATCACGGCGAAGCCGATCATCACCCGCCTGACCAAGCTGACCTGGCGAATCCATTCCATGAGCTGTCTCCTTGTTTTATGAATCAAGCACCATCCAGCCGCAGCGCCGCGCATGCTCGCGCAGCACAGGCTCCGGCCGCACGGCCACCGGATGCGACACCGCCTGCAGCAGCGGCAGGTCGCTCGCGGAATCGGAATAGAACCAGGATTCGTCGAAGGCCTGCAAGCCGCCGGGCCGGTCCAGCCAGTCGAGCACGCGGCTCAGCTTGTGCTCGCGGTGGCAGGGCTCGCCGTCGATCTCGCCGGTCAGCAAGCCGTCTCGCAGCTCGCCTTCGGTCGCCATCAGGTGGCGGATGCCGAACAGCCGGGCAAAGGGCTCGGCGATGAAGCGCGTGGTCGCGGTGACGATGGCGCACAGGTCGCCGGCACGCTGGTGGCGCTCCACCAAGGCCTGCATGATGCCGGGCACCCGCGCCGCCATCTCGGCCTCGAACGCGCGGCTCCAGGCCTCGATCTGGTCGCGCGGAAACGCCGCCAGCGGTGCCACCGTGATGCGGTGCATCGCGCGGATGTCCAG
>NZ_JBFUFP010000937.1:0-2139 GCF_056403375.1 Rhizobacter sp. P2_H2 | reverse complement strand
CTTCATGATCTTGCGGATCTTGTCTTCCGGGATCTCCATCTTCTCGGCCAGCGTCGGGGCATCGGGCTCGAAGCCGAATTCCTGCAAGTGCTGGCGCGACAGCCGGTTCATCTTGTTGATCGTCTCGATCATGTGGACCGGGATGCGGATCGTGCGCGCCTGGTCGGCGATCGAGCGGGTGATGGCCTGGCGGATCCACCACGTCGCGTAGGTCGAGAACTTGTAGCCGCGGCGGTATTCGAACTTGTCGACCGCCTTCATCAGGCCGATGTTGCCCTCTTGAATCAGGTCGAGGAACTGCAGGCCGCGGTTGGTGTACTTCTTCGCGATCGAGATCACGAGGCRCAGGTTGGCCTCGATCATTTCCTTCTTCGCGTCGCGCGAGGCCTTCTCGCCCTCGTTCATGCGCTTGTTGATCTGCTTCAGGTCCTCGAGCGGCACGACGGCGCGGCCCTGCTGGTCGGTCAGCTTCTTCTGCAGTTCCTGCACCGGCGGCAGGTTGCGCGCCAGCACTGCGCTGTACGGCTTGCCGGCAGCGGCTTCCTTCTCGGCCCACTTCAGGTTCAGGATGTTGGGCGGGAAATGCTTGATGAAGTATTCCTGCGGCATCCCGCACTTGTCGACCAGGATCTTGCGCAGCTCGCGTTCGTAGCGGCGCACGTCGTCGACCTGCGAACGCAGGATGCCGCACAGCTTCTCGATGGTCTTCACCGTGAAGCGGATCGTCATCAGCTCGGCGCTGATGGCGTGCTGGGCCTTGTCGTACGGCGCCGACTGGTAGCCGTCCTTCTCGAAGGCCTTGCGCATCTTGTCGAAGTTCTCGCGCAGGTTGGCGAACTTCGTCAGCGCCGCGCCCTTCAGCTCTTCGAGCTTCTTGGTCAGCGCCTTGCTGCCGCCGTTGCCGTCGTCGTCGTCTTCCTCGTCGAAGAAGTCGACGTCTTCCTCGGCCACGTAGTCGTCCGCCTCGTCTTCGGAGACGAATCCGTCGACCACCTCGGAGATCGTCATCTCGCCGGCGCCGATGCGGTCGGCATAGGACAGGATCTCGGCGATGGTGGTGGGCGATGCGCTGATCGCCAGCATCATCGCCTGCAGGCCGCCTTCGATGCGCTTGGCGATCTCGATCTCGCCCTCGCGCGTCAGCAGCTCGACCGTGCCCATCTCGCGCATGTACATGCGCACCGGATCGGTGGTACGGCCGAACTCGGAGTCGACGGTGGAGAGCGCCGCTTCGGCGGCTTCTTCCGCTTCTTCCTCGGTGGCGGTGGTGGTGCCGCCGCCGGCGATCAGCAGCGTGGCGGCGTCGGGCGCCTGCTCGTAGACCGCGATGCCCATGTCGTTGAGCATCGACACGATGGCTTCGAGGATGTCGGCGTCGACCAGCTTCTCGGGAAGGTGGTCGTTGATTTCCTGGTGGGTCAGGAAGCCGCGCGTCTTGCCCATCTTGATGAGCGTCTTCAGCTCATGGCGGCGCTTGGCGACTTCCTCTTCGGTGAGCGCGGTCTCGTCGAGGCCGAACTCGCGCATCAGCGCGCGTTCCTTGGCCCGCGACACCTTCATGCGCAGCGGCTTGGCCTTGGCAGCCTTGTCGTCGGTGCCGGCCGCTTCGGGCTCGGGCTCGCCTTCGAGGTCGGCTTCGAGGTCGGAGAAGTCCTCCTCGGGCACTTCTTCCTTCTTGGCGGCGGTGGCCGTGGCGGCCTTCGGCTTGCGGCCCGGCTTGCCCTTGGCTTCGGCGACGGGCGCGGCCTTGGCGGCCGGCTTGGCGACGGCCTTCTTCTTGTCTTCGGCTTCGGCCTTGCCGGCCTTCACGGCTTTCGACRCAGCGGCCGGCTGTGCTGCCTTGGCGGGGGCGCTCTTCTTCGCGGTCATGCAAATCCTCGAATGGTGGTGGTCGTCACGTCGAACCCAGCCTCAGGGGCACGCCAACAAGCCGGGTGACGGCGGCTTGGCAGGGCCCTGTTCAGCGGAGGTCCAAAGACGTAGCGAGGCCCGGATCAAGCCTTAGCTTGGGGCCGCAATCAAATGGGCAAGGTCGCGTGACCATCAAACGGAGTACAGCCCTTGCGGGGTAGGGTGGCCTTGAGGTGGGGACCCTGGGTCAGAGGGTGGCCGGGGCCCGGAGGTGCTGTCTTTGTTGAC
>NZ_JBFUFP010000936.1:0-2145 GCF_056403375.1 Rhizobacter sp. P2_H2 | reverse complement strand
CCCAGCGCTCCGCGTACAGCACCGCTACCGTCACGTTGCGCTCGATGTAGAACAGCAGCCCGAAGACGAGCGCGAGCGCGGCGACGAGACCCAGCTGCGCGAGCAGCAGCCGGGCGAACAGGCTGTCGAAGCGGCGCACGGTCAACCGCGCGGGACGAAGACGTAGCCTTCGCCGCGGACCGTGTCGATCCATTCGCTGCCTGGCGCGGCCTCGGCCAGCTTGCGCCGCAGCCGCGCGACCTGCACGTCCACGGTGCGGTCCAGCGGCTTGTAGCCGCCGCTCTGCACCGCGTCGCTGAGCTGCTCGCGCGTCAGCGGCCGGCCCGGCGTGCGGGCGAGGGCGGTCAGCAGCTTGTACTCGACGCTGGTCAGCGCGATGGTGCCGTTGCCGGCCCGCACCTCGCGCTTCAGCAGGTCGATCGTCAAGCCGTCGAAGCGCAGCTGCGGCGCATCGGCCCGGCCGGGCGCCTGGCGCCGCAGCAGCGCGCGCACGCGGGCGACCAGCTCGCGCGGCTCGAACGGCTTCGGCAGGTAGTCGTCGGCGCCGATCTCCAGGCCGAGCACCCGGTCCATCGGATCGCCGCGCGCCGTCAGCATCACGATGCCGAGGCCGGGGTGTGCCGCGCGCCAGCGCCGGCAGACGTCGAAGCCGTTGGCGTCCGGCAGCATCACGTCGAGCAGCACGGCGTCGGGCAACCCTTGCGACAGCGCGCGCTCGCCGTCGCCGGCGGTCAGCACGCTGTGCACCGACCAGCCCTCGCGCTCGAGCAGTTCGCACACCATGCCCGACAGCTCGGCATCGTCGTCGACCATCAGGACCAGCGGCTTCATGGCGCATCAGTCTACGGGCCGCGTGTCCACGTGCCGCGAACATTTCAGTGCTGTCGCAAATCGTCATCCGTCCGCGATGCCAACCCGACAATTTCACTGCAAGAGCCGATTTCAGCGGTCGCTGAAACGCTGCGTTCGAGTGAATTTGCACTCGCCCGGCCCGATCCCTTCCCCTACCATCCGCGCCAACGGCCGTGAGGGCGGCTGCGAAGGACTTGGGGAATGAGTTCACCGAACAAGGCGCAGCCGGCCAAGCTGGTCGCCAAGCTGGCTCGGCCCAGCGCCGCCTACAAGCGCCACGCCTGGCTGGCCGTCGCCGCGCTCGCGGCCTTCATGCTGCTGTACCTCGGCCTTGCCGGCTGGTTCCTGTTCACGGCCTGGCGCCTCACCTTCGGGGCCGACAGCGTGTCCGGCCAGGCCGTCTGGGGCTGGGTGATCGGCGGTTGCGCGGCCTTCCTCGCGGTCTTCATGCTGAAGGCCGTCTTCTTCGTCAAGCACGGCTCGCAGGACAACACCGTCGAGATCAAGCCGGCCGAGCAGCCGCGCCTGTTCGAGTTCCTGCACAAGCTGGCCGACCGCGCCGGCGCGCCGCGGCCGCACAAGGTGTTCCTGTCGGCACGCGTCAATGCGGCGGTGTTCTACGACCTGTCGGTGCTGAACCTCGTGCTGCCGTCGCGCAAGAACCTGGAGATCGGCCTCGGCCTGGTCAACGCGCTCACGCTCGGCGAGATGCGCGCGGTGCTCGCGCACGAGTTCGGCCACTTCGCGCAGAAGTCGATGGCGGTCGGCCGCTGGGTCTACATCGCGCAGCAGATCGCCGGCCACCTGGTCGCGCGGCGCGACAAGCTCGATGCGTTCCTGAACGGCCTGTCGCGTTTCGACATCCGCATCGCCTGGGTCGGCTGGGTGCTGGGCGTGATCGTCTGGGCCATCCGCTCGCTGGTCGACAGCGCGTTCTCGGCGGTGCTGCTGGTGCAGCGCGCGCTGTCGCGCGAGATGGAAATGCAGGCCGACCTGGTCGCCGTGTCGCTGACCGGCAGCGACGCGCTGATCCACGCGCTGCACAAGCTGCAGGCGGCCGACGATTCCTGGGACCGCACGCTCGGCTTCCTCGGCAGCGAGCACGGCAAGGAGTGCATCACGCGCGATGCCTTCGCGATCCAGTCGCGCGTGATGCAGCGCATGGGCCAGGTGCTCAACGACCCGCAGTACCACCGCGTGCCGCCGCTGCCGGCCGAGAAGCCGCAGCAGCACCGCCTGTTCAAGGCCGAGGTCGCCCAGCCGCCGCGCATGTGGCTGACCCACCCGCTGAAC
>NZ_JBFUFP010000935.1:0-2160 GCF_056403375.1 Rhizobacter sp. P2_H2 | reverse complement strand
GCGTGAGCCTGGGCACGGCCGGCCCGGCGCGCGCGGCCCAGGCCGCGGCAGCGTTCGCGCCRAACGCCTTCGTGCGGATCGCGCCCGACGGCCAGGTCACCGTCACGATGGGCTACATCGAGATGGGCCAGGGCACCTACACCAGCGTGCCGATGCTGATCGCCGAGGAGCTCGAGGTCGAGCTCGCGACGATCCGCGTGGCGCACGCGCCGCCCGACGACACGCTGTACGGCAACCCGCTGCTCGGCTTCCAGGTGACCGGCGGCTCGACGACGATCCGCGCGGCCTTCGGGCCGCTGCGCCGGGCCGGCGCGGTCGCGCGCACGCTGCTCGTGCAGGCGGCGGCGCAGCGCTGGTCGGTGGAGCCGTCGGCCTGCCATGCCGAGCGCGGCCAGGTGGTGCATGCGGCGAGCGGCCGCCGCCTCGGCTACGGCGCGCTGACCGCGAGCGCGGCACTGCTGCCCGAGCCGAAGGAGGTGGTGCTGAAGCCGGCCTCGGCATTCCGGCTGATCGGCACGCCCGCCCATCGGCTGGACACGCCCGACAAGGTGAATGGCCGCGCGCGCTACGGCATCGATGCCCAGGTCCCCGGCATGAAGATCGCGACGCTCGCGCAATCGCCGGTGCCGGGCGGCCGGCTGCGCCGCGTCGACGAGCGCGCGGCGCTGAAGGTGCGCGGCGTGCGCCGCATCGTGACGCTGGACGATTGCGTCGCGGTGGTCGCCGACCACATGGGCGCCGCGAAGAAGGGGCTGGCCGCCCTCGCGATCGAATGGGACGACGGCCCGCACGCGACGCTCGCCACCGCCGACATCGTCGAATCGATGCGCGTGGCCTCGCTGCAACCCGGCGCCACCGTGCGCCACGACGGCGATGCCRCGGCCGCGCTGGCCGCTGCCGCGACGCGGCTGGAGGCGGTGTACGAGGTGCCCTTCCTCGTGCACGCCGCGATGGAGCCGCTGAACTGCACGGTGCACGTGCGCCCCGACGGCTGCGACGTGTGGGTCGGCACGCAGGTGCTGTCGCGCGCGCAGGCCGCGGCCGCGCAGGTGACCGGACTGCCGCTGGACAAGGTGAAGGTGCACAACCACCTGCTGGGCGGCGGCTTCGGGCGCCGGCTGGAGGTGGACAGCATCACGCGCGCGGTGCAGATCGCCAAGGCGCTCGACCACCCGGTGAAGGTGATCTGGACGCGCGAGGAAGACACGCAGCACGACATGTACCGGCCCTACTTCTTCGACCGCGTCGCCGCAGGGTTGGATGCGCAGGGCCGGCCGGTGGCGTGGACGCACCGGCTGACCGGCTCGTCGATCCTGAAGCGCTGGGCGCCGCCGCTCTACAACAACGGCTTCGACCCCGAGACCATCGACGGCGCCGCGCACCCGCCGTATGCACTCGCGAACATCCACGTCGACTACGTGAACCACGAGCCGCCGATCCCGACCGCGTTCTGGCGCGGCGTGGCGCCGACGCACAACGTGTTCGTCGTCGAGAGCTTCATCGACGAGCTGGCCGCGGCCGCGAAGGCCGACCCGGTGGCCTACCGGCTCGACCTGCTGCAGCACAACCCGCGCGCGAAGGCGGTGCTCGAGCTGGCGGCGCAGAAGGCCGGCTGGGGCCGGGCGCTGCCGGCACGGCACGGCCGCGGCGTGTCGCTGCAGTTCGCGTTCGGCACTTTCCTGGCGACGGTCGCCGAGGTGGCGGTCGCGGCCGACGGCAGCGTCGCCGTGCAGCGCGTGGTGTGCGCGGTCGATGCCGGCGTGATCGTCAACCCGGACACCGTGCGCGCCCAGCTGATGGGCGGCGTGATCTTCGGGATCTCGGGCGCGCTGTGGGGGCAGGCGACGCTCGCGAACGGGCGCATCGAGCAATCCAACTTCCACGACGTGCGGGTGGTGCGGATGAACGAAGCGCCCGCGATCGAGGTGCACCTGGTCGCGAGCGGCGAGGCACCCGGCGGCATGGGCGAGCCCGGCACCTCGGGCCTCGCGCCGGCCGTCACCAACGCGATCTTCGCGGCCACCGGCCGGCGCTTGCGCAAGCTGCCGGTGGACGCGGCGGCGCTGGCGTCAGCCTGACGCGTCCGTCACCGGGGAGCGGGCTCGGCGGCCGAGGCGGCAGGCTCCACCGGGCCGACGGTGCGCGTGACGAGCTCGCGGT
>NZ_JBFUFP010000934.1:0-2163 GCF_056403375.1 Rhizobacter sp. P2_H2 | reverse complement strand
CGCTGGACGCGCCCGGTGCTGCGCCGCGCTGCGCCGCAGCCGACGCTGGCGCTGCCGTGGCGCCCCGATGCGAGTTGTCTGCTGACGGGCGGGCTCGGCGGTGTCGGCCGCCACGTGGCCGGCTGGCTGGTCGCGCAGGGCGTGCGCCACCTGGTGGTGCTGGGCCGCACGCCGCTGCCGGCGCGTGAGCAGTGGGCTGCATCGCCGACGCCGGCGGTGCAGGCGGTGCGCGAACTGGAAGCACAAGGCGCCCACATCGACTACGTGCCGGTCGATGTCGCCGACGAGGCCGCGCTGTCGGCCTTCCTGGCGCGCCACCGCGCCGAGGGCCGCCCGCCGATCCGCAGCGTGATCCACGCGGCCGGCATCACCGACGACACGCTGCTGCACGAGCTCGGCGCCGCGTCGCTCGCCGCGGTGCTGGCGCCGAAGCTGCAGGGCGCGTGGAACCTGCACCGCGCGCTGCCCGAGCTCGATCGCCTGGTGTTCTTCTCGTCGATGGCGGCCGTGATGCCGCAAGCCGGCCAAGCGAGCTATGCCGCGGCCAACGCCTTCCTCGACGCACTGGCGCGCCAGCGCCGCGCGCAGGGCCAGCACGCGCAGAGCATCGGTTGGGGCGTGTGGACGCAGACCGGCGTGATGCGCGGCGAGGGCGGCCGGCGCCAGCTCGACGAGCTGCAGCGCCAGGGCATCGGCGGCTTCGCGCCGTCGCAGGCGCTGGCCTTGCTCGGCGACGCGCTGCGCCAGGATGTGCCGCACCTGCTGGTGATGCCGGTCGACTGGCGCGCGATGCGCAAGAGCCTGGGCGCGCGCGAGGTGGCGTTGCTGAACGAGCTGCTCGCCGAGGCGGCGCTGCCGGTGGGCGATGCGCCGCTCGTCGAGAGCAGCGACCCGGCCGAGCGCCGCCGCGCGCTCGACCGTGCGGTGCGCGACGTCGTCGGCCGCGTGCTGAAGCTGACGCCGGCGAAGATCGACGCCCGCAAGCCGCTCGGCACGATGGGCCTGACCTCGCTGATGGCGCTGGAGCTGCGCAACCGGCTCGAGCCGCTGCACGGCAAGCCGCTGTCGGCGACGCTGGCGTGGAACTACCCGACGGTCGATGCGCTGGTGGCGTTCCTGGCGGGCGATCACGAGCTGGCCGCGGTGCCGCCTGCCGCACCCGAGGCCGCGGCTCCGGTGCTGGCCGCCGTCGCCGAACTCTCCGACGAAGACGCAGCCCGCCTGCTGCGCAAGAGGCGCTGACGATGAGCGACAAGCCTGTTCCGCCGCTGAACCAGCTCTCCGCCGTCAAGCTCGCGCTGATGGCCCAGCAGATGCGCGCGCAGAGCGAGGCGCTGATGCGCGCCGACCCGATCGCGATCGTCGGCATGGGTTGCCGCTTCCCCGGCGGTGCCGACAGCCCCGAGGCGTTCTGGCAGGTGCTCGTCGACGGCGTCGATGCGGTGCGCGAGGTGCCGGCCGACCGCTGGGACGCCGACGCCCTCTACGACCCCGATGCCTCCGCGCCCGGCAAGTCCGCCACCAAGTGGGGCGGCTTCATCGACCGCATCGACGGCTTCGACGCCGCGTACTTCGGCATCCTGCCGCGCGAGGCCGAGCGCATGGACCCGCAGCAGCGGCTGTTCCTTGAGGTCGCGATGGAGTCGCTCGACGACGCCGGCCTGACGCGCGATCGCCTGCGCGGCAGCCGCACCGGCGTCTTCATCGCGAGCTACCACAACGACTACCAGCTGCTCGAATACCGCGACCCCGAAGCGATCGACGCGCGCACGCTGACCGGCACCGTGCACAGCGTGCTGGCGAACCGCCTGTCGTTCCTGCTCGACCTGCGCGGCCCCAGCATCTCGATCGACACCGCCTGCTCGTCGTCGCTGGTCGCGATCCACCTCGCCTGCCAGAGCCTGCGCCACGGCGAGAGCGACACCGTGCTGGCCGGCGGCGTCTCGCTGATGGTGACGCCCGACCTGATGATCTCGCTCAGCAAGGTCGGCTTCATGGCGCCGGACGGCCGCTGCAAGACCTTCGACCAGAGCGCCGACGGGTTCGGCCGCGGCGAGGGCTGCGGCGTGATCGTGATGAAGCGCCTCGCCGATRCCATCGCCGACGGCGACCGCGTGCTCGCCGTGGTGCGCGGCTCGGCCGTCAACCAGGACGGCCATTCGA
>NZ_JBFUFP010000933.1:0-2167 GCF_056403375.1 Rhizobacter sp. P2_H2 | reverse complement strand
GGGTGCGCGCGCAGGTGCCTTGGGAGACGCGTGCGTCATGGGGTGGTACAGCCCTTCTTGATCCAGTTGGCGATCGTCACGTAGTTCGCGCTGCCCACCGGCAGCACCGCGGTCGGCGAGCTCGCGGCGCCCGCCGGGTGCGGGATCGTCGACGGCCGCTTCAGCAGCGAGTTGGCTTCCGGATGGCAGGCGTCGTTGATCATCGTCAGTGTGACATTGAAATCGCCCTCCGCGTCACCCAGCAACACGAAGCGGTTCTCGCGGAACGCCTTGCCGGCGGCGATCTCGTCGCTGCCGATGCCCTGGTGGCAACCGGCCGCGCAGGTGCTGCGCAGGATCGGGTACACGTCGGACTCGAACGAGGCCTGGGTGATCTGCCCGATGCCCTTCACRCCGCCTGCGGACAGGTCGTTGTAGTACTTGCTGCCGAGGTCGATCCATTCGGCCAGCAGGCGCTTCTCGGCCTTGGTCAGCAGCGTGGCGTGGTCCGGCGCGCCTGCCGCCGGGGTCGGGTACAGCGTGCGCGCATCGGCGCTGGCCATCAGCGTCGCGCCGGACAGGATCTCCAGCAGCCGGCTCTTGCGCCCCATGCCGAGGGCATCGCCTTCGCTGGCCATCGTGTCGACCATCGCCGGCTCGCGGTCGATCATCGGCACGCCTTCCTCGAGGTGGGTCTTCGGCAGGCCGGTGGCCTGGTCGATGACCGGGTCGCCGATCAGCAGGCGCTCGTACGACGCATTGCGGCCGGTGCCGGCGATCGTCGCGCTCAGGTCCAGCTTGGCCGGGTCGGCGTGGCAGGTCACGCAGGTGCCGGCGCCGTTGACGCCGCGGCTGACCGTCCACATCGGCTGGATGTGGTCCGGGTAGTTGATGACGCCGTCGGTCGGGGCGGCGGTCAGCAGGTCGTCCTTCGGATCGGTGTTGTTCTTGTACTTGATGCTGATCGAATTGCGCGCGGTCACGCCGGCCTTGGCCGTGTCGGCCCAGACGTCGGAGGAGACCATGTCGGTCATCAGCTTCAGCACGTTCGGGTCGAGGCGCGTGCGGGTGCCGGCCATCGTCTCGCCCGACTGGTGGGCGCTCGCCAGGTTGTCGAACCAGCCCGACGGGATCGTGTTGGYGACCGCACCGGAGTTCAGCGCGCCGCCGCGGCGCGGGCTGTGGCAGCCGTCGCAGGTGCGGCGTTCGCCCGGGCGGACCTGGATCCAGTTGGTGTGGGTCTGGAAGGCACGGCCTTCGGCATCGACCACCGCCAGCCCGATCGGGGTGTCGGCCGGCACCTGCAGCTTGAACGAGCCGTCCGGCTCGATCGGCGCGTAGCCGAGGATCTGCTGCGGCTCGAAATCGGTCTCGCCGATCGCGGCCCGCACGCCCATGCCCTGGCTCGGCGCCACTGCGCGGAAGGCGCGGATGAAGCGGGCCGGCGCGCAGCCATAGGCCGGGCTGGCCGGGTCCTTCATCTTGACGAGGTCGGCGACCTGGGCGCGGGTGTCCAGCGGGTCGGTCGGCGCGGTCTTCGCGATCGCGGTGGTGCAGGTGGCCGACAGGTCGGCCGCCGCGATCACCGGGTCACCCATGCGGCCGAGGCCGTCGGTGTCGTAGACGCTGCGCACTTCGAGCAGGCCGAGCTTCTGGGCGGCCAGCGTCGGGTCGACCGGGGTCGGGTCGGTGGCGTTCGGCTCGGCGCGCGACTGCAGCGGCACCGGGTCGGTGTTCATGAAGCCCGGGGGCGGCGGCGCGATCGGCTGCAGGCCCTTCTTCGGGTCGTTCGGGTCGAACATGTAGATGCCGTACGGCGGCGGCACGTTGTCCTTCACGCCGTCGGCCTCGACCTCGCTTTCCAGCCGGTTGTCATCGGCCAGGCGCGCCTTCTCGGCATCGGTCAGCGTGGCGCACGGCACCACCTTGCCGTTCTTCGTCACTTCGCAGGGGCGGTAGGCGACCAGCACGCGATCGGTGCCGTCCCACAGCGGGAACGGCGTCGTGATGCGGCCGTACGCCGACAGCCCGCCGTCGATGTTCAGCGCCTGTTCGGTCGGGTAGTACTGGCCGCCCTGGGCCGCGACGCTCGGGTTGGCCGGCGTGTTCTGCTCGGAGTAGTTGGCCGCGTCGACCAGCACCAAGCCGCCGCCTTCCTTGGTGCGCGACAGCGGCATCAGGTCGGATG
>NZ_JBFUFP010000932.1:0-2168 GCF_056403375.1 Rhizobacter sp. P2_H2 | reverse complement strand
CGATCGGGCTGATGCTGGTGCGCACCGAGCCGCCCACGCCGGCCTCGCTGGTCACCGACGCGATCAGCCGCTGCTCGCGCACCAGCCGGTCGAGGCAGTCCGCGAAGTACGGCGTGCTCCCATGGCGCACCAGGCACGCCACCTGCACCTGGTGCATCGCGAACACCATCGCTGCCGACGCGCAGCGCTGCCCCAGCGCCTCGCACATCGCACCCAGTTCGGCGATGCTGCTGCCGTGGCCGCCCAGGCGCGGCGCGACGCGGGCCGACAGCAGCCCGGCATCCTTCAGCGCCATCACGGCCTCGATCGGGAAGCGGCCGTCGCGGTCCACCGCCGCGGCGGCCGGCCCCGCGATCTCGCGGGCGATGCGGCGCACCTGCTCGATGCGGGCTTCGGGCGACGCCAGCGCGTCGAGGGTGTCCTGGAGAATCGCGCTCATGACAGCGGCCTGGTAGTGACGATGCCGCGCATCTTCGCGACGCGGTGCGCACCGGCGCTTGACGCCGCGCAAGTCGGCCGCCGTGCCCCCCGCGCGTCGGGGGGGCATCGATGCGCTCAGCGCATCACGAGCACCGGCGTCTTCGCGTGCGACAGCAGCCGGGCGACCGTCGAGCCGGTCACCAGTTGCCCGAGCGCCCCGTGCCCGTGCGAGCCGAGCATCACGAGGTCGAAGCCGCCTTCCGCGGCCTGCCGGGCCAGCACGGTGCCGGGATCGCCGACCGCCCACCGGCGCTTCGGGTGCCCCGGCAGCCGGTCGAGCGCATTCGACAGCCCTGCCAGCACCCGGTGGCCGGCGTCGGCCTGGCGCGCCTCGATCCCGGGGCGGTCGAGCAGCGCGGCCAACCCGTTGGGCAACGGTGCCAGCACGTGCAACGCCGTGTAGTCGTGGGACGGATCCAGCCACTGCGGATGCGCCGCGAGGCGCTCGAACAGGTGGTGGGTGCAGGCGCTGTCGTCGACGCCGATCAGGATCTTCATCGCGGGTCTCCAGAGGGCCGGTGGTGCCCCGACCGTAACGACAGCGCCGCGCGCTTGCGTTGATGTACCGCAATCGGTGCGGATCGCCGTGCCTGCGGCCGTCGCCGGCGCCGTGCGGTTCCACACGCAGTTGCCGTGTGCGGCGGTGCGGCCTGCCGGGGCTTGACGCCGATCAAATGGCACGCGGCGGCGAATGCCGAGACTGCCTGCAAGGCGTGCCTTCCGGCCCGCAGGAGCCTTCGCATGCGGCAGCAGACCTTGTTGATCGTCGACGACAACSCCGACAACCTGCGGGTGCTCGGCGAGCTGCTGCAGGGCGAATACCGCGTGCTCGCGGCCACCGGCGGCGTGCGTGCGCTGGAACTGGCGCGCCAGCGTCCGGCGCCCGACCTGATCCTGCTCGACGTGATGATGCCGGGGATGAATGGCCACCAGATGCTGCAGGTGCTGCGCGACGACCCCGGCACCTGCGACATCCCGGTGATCTTCTCGACCGCGATGGACTCCACCGAGGACGAGCGCCGCGGCCTGGCCGAGGGGGCCGTCGACTACATCACGAAGCCGCTTCGCCCGGCGGTTCTGCTCGCTCGCGTGCGTGTGCACCTCGTGCTGAAGCAGGCGCGCGACAGCCTGCGCGACGAGAAGGTGGCGCTGCAGGCCGAGCTGCTGCTGCGCCGCCGCGAGAACGAGCGGATCCAGGACGTCGCGATGCGCGCGCTGGCACGGCTGGCCGAGACGCGCGACAACGAGACCGGCAACCACCTGCTGCGCACGCAGGCCTGTGTCGAGGCGCTGGCGCGCCGCGCCTGCAGCCATCCGCGCTTTCGCGATGCACTGGACGAGCACGCGATCGCGTTGATCGCGAAATCTGCGCCGCTGCACGACATCGGCAAGGTCGGCATTCCCGACAGCGTGCTGCTCAAGCCGGGCCCGCTGACGCCCGAGGAGTGGGTTGTGATGAAGACCCACGCGCGCCTGGGTGCCGACGCCATTGCCCATGCGGTGGCCGACACGCACGCGCCGGCGCCGTTCCTCGCGTATGCGCACCAGATCGCGCTGCACCACCACGAGCGCTGGGACGGCAGCGGCTACCCGGACGGCCTGGCCGGCGACGCGATCCCGCTGGCGGCGCGCCTGATGGCCGTGGCCGACGTGTTCGATGCGCTGATCTCGCGCCGCGTCTACAAGGC
>NZ_JBFUFP010000931.1:0-2170 GCF_056403375.1 Rhizobacter sp. P2_H2 | reverse complement strand
GGGTAGGTCAGGAACACCAGCAACAGCATCGCGGCCGGCAGCATGAAGGCCAGGCCGAGGGCGTTGCGGCTGTTCTGGAGGCGCTCGAGAAGCTTCACGGGCAGGCCTCTCGATCAGACCTTGTAGTAGCGCTCGGCCCGCTTCTGCGCCCGCTCCATGGCCTCCTTCGGCGTCTTCGAGCCGCTGCCCGCCTCGGCCACCATGTTCGGCACGATGAAATCCGCCAGCGCCCCGGCCGAGGCATAGCCCAGCTTGCCCGCATAGCCCGCCGGCCGCAGGTTCTTCACGCTGTCGCGGTAGGGCGTGTGCTTCGGGTCGACCGTCCACACCGTGTTCTTCTCGTAGGCGCGCRGCGGCTGCGCGATGTAGCCGCCGGCCCCCTGCAGCCACGGGTCGAACTGCTCCTGCTCCATCATGAAGCGCATGAACTCCTTGGCCGCCTGCGGGTACTTCGTGTACTTGAAGATCATCTGGTTGAAGAACAGGTGGTTCTCGGTCGGCACGCCCACCGGGCCCACCGGGAAGGCCGCGTGGTTGATGTCGGCCGCCATCTCCTTGAGCTTCGGGTCGGGCGAGTTCTTGGCCGCGTAGTAGATCGAGATGCCGTTGTTGGTGATGCTGATCTGCCCGTCGAGGAAGGCCTTGTTGTTGTTCGGGTCCAGCCACGACAGCGTGCCCGGCACGAAGCTCGAATACAGCTCCTTCGCGTACTCCAGCGCCTTCAGCGTGGCCGGGCTGTCCAGCGTCACCTTGTTGTCCTTGTCGACCAGCGCGCCGCCGAAGGCCCACAGCAGCCAGTGGCACCAGGCGCTGTCGCCGGTCGCGTTGCCCAGCGCCATGCCGCCCGGCGTGCCCTTGGCGGCCAGCGCCTTGTAGAGCTTCAGGAAGCCGTCGGTGTCCTTCGGCATGGTTTCGAAGCCGGCCGCCTTCATCTGGCTCTCGCGGTACACCACCAGCGAGCCGGTCGCCCCGAGCGCGACACCGATCCACTTCTTGCCGTCGGGCCTCAGGAAGGCCTCGCAGGCCGGGTACCAGCCGCCGTATTTCTTGCCGAGGTACTCGCACAGGTCGGTCACGTCGAGCAGCTTGTCGGGGTACAGGTTCGCGTCGTCGTTGGTCGACAGGATGATGTCGGGCCCGGCGCCGGTGTTGGCCGCGACGGCCGCCTTCGGCCGCACGTCTTCCCAGCCCTCGTTGTCGACACGCACCTCGATGCCGGTCTTCTCGGTGAAGCGCTTGACGTTCACCATGTACGCATCGATGTCGCCCTGCACGAAGCGGCTCCAGCGCAGCACGCGCAACTTGGCGCCCTTCTCGGGCTTGTAGGCAAGCGTCTGCGCGCCGGCCTCGGGCGTCCACAGTGCGCCCGTTCCGAGCGTGGCGATGCCCGCAGTCCCTTCCAGAAACTTGCGGCGATTGAACTCAGTCATCGTTGTCTCCTGTCAAGTTGTGAAGCGATGCACTGCGGCACCGTGAAGGAATCAGGCCATCAGGCGGCCAATCGCTTGCCGCTGCCGGCGTCGAACAGGTGCGCGCGGCCGAGGTCGGGCTGCAGGTGGATGGTCGCGCCGGGTTCGAAGCTGTGCCGCTCGTGGAACACCACCGACACCTCGGTGCCCTGGTGCCGGCAGGCGACGAAGGTGTCGGCACCGGTCGGCTCCACCACCACCACCTGCGACGGGATGCCGCCGCTGTCGCCGAGCGCCAGGTGCTCCGGCCGCGTGCCGAAGATCACCGGCTGGCCGTCCTCGCCCACCGCGCGCGTCGGTGCGTTCATCTGCGTGCCGTCGGCCAGCTCCACCTGCAGCAGGCCGGCCCGGCGGCGCAGCGTGCCGGGCAGGAAGTTCATCGACGGCGAGCCGATGAAGCCGGCCACGAACAGGTTGGCCGGGAAGTCGTACAGCGTCAGCGGGCTGCCGGTCTGCTCGATGCGGCCGTCGCGMATCACGACGATCTGGTCGGCCATCGTCATCGCCTCGATCTGGTCGTGCGTGACGTAGACCGAGGTGGTCTTCAGGCGCTGGTGCAGTTCCTTGATCTCGCTGCGCATCGCGACGCGCAGCTTCGCGTCGAGGTTGGACAGCGGCTCGTCGAACAGGAACACCTGCGGGTCGCGCACGATCGCGCGGCCCATCGCGACGCGCTGCCGCTGCCCGCCGGAGAGCTGGCG
>NZ_JBFUFP010000930.1:0-2171 GCF_056403375.1 Rhizobacter sp. P2_H2 | reverse complement strand
TCCTGGTGATGGGCTATGCGCTGCGCCACATCGAGGATTTCTCGCTCGCCTGCGCCGAATTCCGCCGCGTGCTGAAGCCGGGCGGGCGGCTGCTGATCCTCGAGATCACGAAACCGGCCGGGCGCTTCACCACCGCACTGCTCAAGCTCTACATGCGCGGCGCGCTGCCGCTGCTGGCGCGCGTCGTCTCGAAGGCCGAGGGCACGCCCCGACTGTGGCGCTACTACTGGGACACCATCGCCGCCTGCGTGGCGCCGGCCGAGGTGGTGGCCACCTTGCGCGCGGCCGGCCTGCACGAGGCGGGCCGCCATGTGGAACTCGGCATCTTTTCGGAATAYGGAGCTCGCGGCTGATGAACCTGCCTTCCCATCAACTGACCATGACCGTGCTGATGACGCCCGACATGGCCAATTTCACCGGCAACGTGCACGGCGGCAGCATCCTGAAGCTGCTCGACCAGGTGGCCTACGCCTGCGCGAGCCGCTATGCGGGGCGCTACGTGGTGACGCTGTCGGTCGACCAGGTGACCTTCCGCCAGCCGATCCACGTCGGCGAGCTGGTGACCTTCCTTGCGTCGGTCAACCACACCGGCAACACCTCGATGGAGATCGGCATCAAGGTCATCACCGAGAACATCCAGACGCAGCTGGTGCGGCACGCCAACAGCTGCTTCTTCACGATGGTCGCGATGGACGACGAACGCCGGCCGGCCACGGTGCCGCCGCTGGTGCCGGTGTCGCCGGACGAGATCCGCCGCAGCAAGGCGGCCCAGGTGCGGCGCCAGCTGCGCCAGGAGTTCGAGAAACGCGCGACCGCGATGACGTCTTGACGCTGCCGGATGGGAATGCGCAAATGCGCTCCTCATGAACTGACAGGAGAGGGGCGATGAACCTGACGAAGCGGGCTGCGGCCGAATTGATCGGAACCTTCTGGCTGGTGCTCGGCGGCTGCGGAAGCGCGGTGCTGGCCGCCGCCTTCCCGAACGTCGGCATCGGCCTGCTGGGGGTCTCGCTCGCGTTCGGGCTGACGGTGCTGACGATGGCCTTCACGATCGGCCACATCTCCGGCTGCCACCTGAACCCGGCGGTGTCGATCGGCCTGGTGGCCGGCGGGCGCTTCAAGGCGTCGGAGCTGCCGGCCTACATCGCGGCGCAGGTGATCGGCGGCCTGCTGGGCGCAGCCGTGCTGTACCTGATCGCGAGCGGCAAGGCGGGCTTCAGCCTGGCCGGCGGGCTGGCCTCGAACGGCTTCGGCGAGCATTCGCCGGGCGGCTATTCGGTGATGGCAGCGTTCGTCTGCGAGGTCGTGATGACCGGCATGTTCCTCGTGATCATCATGGGCGCGACCGACAAGCGCGCGCCGGCCGGCTTCGCGCCGATCGCGATCGGGCTGGCGCTCACGCTGATCCACCTGATCAGCATTCCGGTGACCAACACCTCGGTGAACCCGGCGCGCAGCACCGGGCCGGCGCTGCTCGTCGGCGACTGGGCGCTGGCGCAGCTGTGGCTGTTCTGGGTCGCCCCGATCGGCGGCGCGGTGATCGGCGGCGTGCTGTACCGCTGGCTGGCGGGGCCGGACGACAAGGCCTGACATCGTTCTTTACACGCGGGCGGCCAACCCGCCGCCGGGCTGCGGCGTTGCTCCGGGGCGGCGCCGCATCCGGCGCCCGGAGATGTCGATGAACCCGAAGCTTGCGCTGACGCGGCTCGCGCTGCTGGCCCTGGTGGGCAGCACCTTGTCCGGCTGCATCGTCTACCCCCGGCCGTACCACGAGCGGCCCTATGGCCCGCCGCCGGGGCCTCCGCCGGGTGCGGTCGTCGTCGTGCCGCAGGCACCACCGGCGCCGCGCTACTCGTACTACGACAATGGCCGCGGCCAGGTCACCAACATCGAGGTGCTGCGCCAGTACGAACGCCCGACCGGCGGCGGTGCCGTGCTGGGCGGCATCGTCGGTGCCGCGGTGATCGGCGCGGTGATGGGCGGGCGCGGCGCGGGCGTCGTCGCCGGGGCGGTGGGCGGGGCGATCGTCGGCAACGAGATCGAGCGCAACCAGACGCCGGCCTACGACACGTTCCGCATCACGGTGCGGCTGGACAGCGGCGTGTGGCGGCAGTTCGTCGTCACGCAGCCGAACGGCCTGCGCGTGGGCGACGCGGTGCGCGTCGAAGGCC
>NZ_JBFUFP010000929.1:0-2171 GCF_056403375.1 Rhizobacter sp. P2_H2 | reverse complement strand
CGACGCGCCCGTGCAAGACCAGGGGTCCCCTGCTGCCGCCCACGAGTGACGACCATGAGTGACGCGCTGAAGAACGCCCGCCGCATCGTCGTCAAGGTCGGCTCCAGCCTCGTGACCAACGAAGGCCGGGGCGTCGATGCCGAAGCGGTCGGTAACTGGTGCCGGCAGATGGCGCACATCGCGGGCCAGGGGCGCGAGATCGTGATGGTCTCGAGCGGCGCGATCGCCGAGGGCATGAAGCGCCTCGGCTGGGCGACCCGGCCGAAGGCGGTGCACGAACTGCAGGCCGCGGCCGCGGTCGGGCAGATGGGGCTGGCGCAGATCTACGAGACCCAGCTGCGTGCCTACGGCATGGGCAGCGCGCAGGTGCTGCTCACGCACGCCGACCTGGCCGACCGGGAGCGCTACCTGAATGCGCGCTCGACCCTGCTGACCTTGCTGCGCATGCGCGTCGTGCCGGTCATCAACGAGAACGACACCGTCGTCAACGACGAGATCAAGTTCGGCGACAACGACACGCTGGGCGCGCTGGTGGCCAACCTCATCGAGGCGGACGCGCTGGTGATCCTCACCGACCAGAAGGGCCTGTACTCGGCCGATCCGCGCAAGGACGAATCAGCCACCTTCATCCACGAGGCGCAGGCCGGCACCCCGGAGCTGGAGCGCATGGCGGGCGGTGCCGGTTCGAGCCTCGGCCGCGGCGGCATGATCACCAAGATCCTGGCCGCCAAGCGGGCCGCGCGCAGCGGCGCCTCCACCGTCATCGCCTGGGGCCGCGAGCCCGACGTTCTGGTGCGCCTGACCCAGGGCGAGGCGATCGGCACCGCGCTCAATGCGCCGACGCAGAAGATGGCGGCCCGCAAGCAGTGGATGGCCGACCACCTGCAGCTGCGCGGCGCCGTCGTGATCGACGATGGTGCGGTCGCGAAGTTGCGTGACGAGGGCAAGAGCCTGTTGCCGATCGGGATGATCGAGGTGCACGGCGAGTTCGCGCGTGGCGACGTGATCGCGGTGCGCTCGGGCTCGGGCCTCGAGGTCGCGCGCGGCCTGGCGAACTATTCGAGCTCCGAGGCGCGCCTGATCGCGCGCAAGCCGTCGAGCGAGTTTGAGCGCTTGCTCGGCTTCACCGGCGAATCGGAGATGATCCACCGCGACAACCTGGTGCTCGGCTGAGGGAAGGGGCCCTCAGCCCTTCGGGTCGCCCGGTTCGTCGTCGAACGCCTGCGGCTCGGTGGCCGGCCTCGACTCCTCGAAGCCATCGTCCCRGTGGTGCGGGCGCATGCCCGAGCGAAGGTAGCGGTTGTGGTGGTTCCCGCGCGGCAGGAAGCGGGCGAGTTCGGTCAGCGCCATCTGGTAGACATCGCGCTTGAACTCGATCACCACTTCGAGCGGCACCCAGTACTCGTTCCAGCGCCAGGCATCGAACTCGGGGTGATCGGTCGCGCGCAGGTTCATGTCGGTGTCGCGCCCGGTCAGCTGCAGCAGGAACCAGATCTGCTTCTGGCCGCGGTAGTGGCCGCGCGCGTCGCGGCGGATGAAATGGTCGGGCACTTCATAGCGCAGCCAGTCGCGCGTGCGCGCGATGATCCGAACATGATCCTGCGTCAGCCCCACCTCCTCGTGAAGCTCGCGGAACATCGCCTGCTCAGGCGTTTCACCGTATTTGATGCCCCCTTGCGGGAACTGCCAGGAGTGGGTCCGGATCCGTTTGCCCCAGAAAACCTGGTTCTTCGTATTGAGCAGGATGATGCCGACGTTGGGTCTGAACCCTTCTCGGTCGAGCATAATCAACCTCAAATTCCTTAGTTGAATTCATTATTGCACCGGCATGACGGGAATCAACCCCGTGGCTTTCCCTCAAGCCTTGCTGGATGCTGTTTTCTTCAGCGTTCTTTTTCGGCGTTCTCCCCCGCATCCCCATGAAAGCCTCCCAGTTCTTCGTCTCGACCCTCAAGGAAGCTCCTGCCGACGCGGAAGTCATGAGCCACAAGCTGATGCTGCGCGCGGGGTTCATCAAGCGACTCGGTGCAGGCATCTACACCTACATGCCGATGGGGCTGCGGGTGATCCGCAAGGTGGAGGGCATCATCCGCGAGGAGATGAACCGCGCCGGCGCCGTCGAGCTGCTGATGCCGGTCGTGCAACCGGCCGAGCTGTGGCAGGAAACAGGG
>NZ_JBFUFP010000928.1:0-2178 GCF_056403375.1 Rhizobacter sp. P2_H2 | reverse complement strand
GCCTCGGCCTGCCCGGCGCTGCTGCGCTCGCCGGCCAGCAGGCGCCAGGCCCAGCCATCCGGTTCGTCCGGCGAGGCGCTGAGGCCCACCGTGGTGTCGGAGTCGCCATGCCGCGTGTGCGCGGCCGTCGCGCTGAGCACGCTGCGCGGCCCGAGCGGCACGAACAGCGTGGCCGTCAGCCGCGTGCCGGCGGTGTTGCCGGTGAGCCGCGTGACGCCCAGGCTGAGCGTGCTGCGGTAGCCCACGCGCACGCTTTGCCCGGCGGTGGCCGCGAGGTAGCGGCTGCCGTCGCCGGCCACCGTCTGCGCGACGCTCAACCCGAGGCTGCCCCAGGCCCCCGCGTTCAACCGGTGGCTGGCGGTCGTCTGGCGGCGTGTCGGCGGCGTCTGCAGGTCCTGGCCCAGCCCGCGCCAGGCGGCGGTGTTGCCTTCGGTGCGCAGCAACCAGCCGCTCGCGACGCCGGCGCGCTCGATGCTCAGCAGCCAGCCGGCACCGTGGCCCAGCGCGCTGCGGCTGCCCGAGAGCCCGGCCTGCACCAGCACCGGCCATGGCGTGTGGGCATGGCTGAGCGCGATGCTCGCCTCCTGCTGCGGCCGGGAGATGCCGGTGCGCAGCTCGCCGGTCCAGTCGGGGCTCAGGCCCAGGCGATACAGCCCGGCACCGAAGCGGGTGGCGTAGCGAGCGTCGGGCAGGCCGAGGTTGCGCCGGAGCTCGCCGGCCTCCACGCTCCAGTCGCTCAGCCCGGCGGCCAGCATGGCGTTGCTCGACAGGAAGCTCTGCTCGACGACCGTCTCGCGGCCCAGGATGTCGCGCACCACCATGCGGACCTGCCCGGTGCTGTCGGGCAGCGGCAGTTCGTTGATCGTGAACGGGCCGGCCGGCAGGTTGCCGGTCTGGCGCAGCACGTCGTTGATGTACAGCTCCAGCGTGCTGGGCGCGCTGGAGGTGCCGGCCAGCGACGGGATCGGGCGGCTGACGAAGCCGGGTTCCAGCGCGAAGTTGCGCGACAGCTGCACGCCGCCGAAGAACACCGGCCGGCCGATCGCGCCGGCGTGCGTGGCGAGGTCGCCCAGGCGCAGGCTGATGCGCGGCTCGGGGAAGTCGCGCGTGAAGCTCGTTTCCAGGCGCTGCCAGCGCGGCGCGGCATCGAAGCCGCGCACCGCGAGGTTGCGCCCGGCGTAGCTGGATGACAGCACGCCGGCGTCGCCCGACACGGCGGCCTCCACCAGCGCACCCAGGTCCTGCTGCGCTGTCGCGCCGCGCGCCGCCGAGCGGGTCAGGCTCAGGTCGTAGTTCAGCGCGAGCGCCGGCTCGGCCGGCGACACCGTGGGCCGCTTCGGTGCGGGTTGCGTGAGGCGCGTCGCCGCGAAGGCCTGCGGCGCGAAGTCGAGGTCCACCGATTGCGCGGCCGGGTGAAAGCGCGCCGCGAACCCCGGCAACGCCGACAGCGGGTACCAGGACTGCCCGCGCACGCGCAGCGGCGGCAGCTCGGGCCGGTTCAGCCGCCATTCGTCGAACGCGATCGCGGGGGCGAACAGCACACCGGCGCGCTCCATCAGCAGCCACCCGCCGCTCGGCTGCTGGTTGACGCGCACCTCCAGCGGCATCAGCCGCTCGCCGGGCACGCGATCCACGCCCGCATCGATCGCTTCTGCCAGCGCATCGCGTGGCGCGAGCGACGGCAGCGCGCACGCCGTCACGGCGCCTGCCAGCCAGGCGACACGAGCCGACCGACGCAGCACCGCGTGCCGGTCCATCGGGGCCGCGGCCTCACGGCAGCGCCAGTTCGTCGGTGCGGCGCGTGCCGTCGTCGAACAGCAGCGCGAGCTGCGCCGGTCCGGGCGCCACGTCGGGTTCGGACTGCAGCGCGATCGGGCGGCTGGCCCCCGGCAGCACATAGGCGCCTCCGTTGAAGTGCGCGAGCGGCCGGCCCGCGCGCAACACGCGCAGTTCGCGCACCTGCGCATAGGCGCTGCCGCGGTTCTCGCACTGCGCGAGCAGTTGCGCGCCGTCGCGCTGCAGCGTGCAGGCGAGGTCGCGCCGCGCCGCCGGCGGCGTGACGAACACCGGCAGGCTCATCGCCAGCGCGACCGGCACGCTGACGCCGGGTGCCGCCGGCAGCGCCTCCGGCACCTCGCGCATGACCAGGCGGTAGGTGAGCTGGCGGGTGGCGTCGCG
>NZ_JBFUFP010000927.1:0-2181 GCF_056403375.1 Rhizobacter sp. P2_H2 | reverse complement strand
CGCGCAGGCAGGCACCCAGGTTGTGCGGATCGGTGATGCCGTCGAGCACCAGCAGCAGCGGGACTTCCTCGACGGCGTCGAGCGTGTCGTCCAGCGAATGGCTCATCGCCATCGCCTCGACGCGGGCAACCACGCCCTGGTGGCGGTGCGAACCGCACAGCTTCTGCAGGCGGTCGTCGTCGCTGTCGACCAGTTTGGCGCCGGCCTCCTTCACCCGCTCGACGAACTGGCGCATGCGCTGGTCGCGACGGCTCGTGTCGACGTGGATCTCGAGGATGGACTTCGGCGCGGTCTTCAGCCGCACCGTGACGGCGTGGAAGCCGAACAGGATCTTGTTGCTCATCCGGGGATTGTGCCTCCCGGGCGCCAGGCGTCAGGCGAGGTGGCGCTTCACCAGCCCGACCAGCTCGGCGTAGTCGAACGGCTTGGCGAGGTAGGCATCGAACCCGGAGTTCAGGATGCGCTCCTCGTCGCCCTTCATCGCGAGCGCCGTCAGCGCGATGATCTTCAGCCCGGCCGTCGCCGCATCGGCACGCAGCAGCCGCGTCGCCTCCAGCCCGTCCATGCCCGGCATCTGGATGTCCATCAGCACCAGCTCGGGCAGGTGCTCGCGGGCCAGTTTCACGCCCTCTTCGCCGCCTTCGGCACACAGCACGTCGTGCCCGCCCTTCTGCAGCACGAGTTGCGCGAGCTTGCGGTTCTGTGCGTTGTCCTCGACGACCAGGATGCGTGCCATGGTTTTTTTTCCTCGCCTTGTGCCTGTGTCAGGCGTGTTCTGGAATCGCCGGCAGCGGCGGCAGCGTGAAATAGAAACTGGCGCCCCGGCCCGGTGCCGATTCGACCCAGATGCGCCCGCCGTGCTTGGTCACCACCCGCTGGGCAATCGCGAGGCCCACGCCGTTGCCGGGGAACTGCGAGCCGGGGTGGAAGCGCTGGAACGGCCGGAACAGCCGCTCGCCGGCGGCCGCGGCATCGAAGCCGGCGCCGTTGTCGCGCACGCAGAAGGCGTCGTCGCCCTGCGCCCCGGCGCGACGGAACTCGATCTGCGGGACCGGTGCCGCGGCGCTGTACTTCCACGCATTGCCGAGCAGGTTCGACAGCGCAACCCGCAGCAGGCCGGGGTCGCCCTGCGCCGTCAGCCCGTCGTCGTGCCGCCACGCCACGTGGCGGTCCGGCTGCGCCTGCGCCAGCTCGCCGACGATCTCGCCGGCCATCGCCGACAGGTCGACCGGCTCGGACTGCATCTCGGTGCGCGTCATGCGCGCCAGCACCAGCATGTCGTCGATCAGGCGGTTCATGCGCTGGGCCGCGCCCTGGATGTGGCCGAGGAAGCCCTGCCCCTTCGCATCCAGCGACTGCCCGTGCCCCTGCTGCAGCAGCTGCGCGAAGCCGGCGATCTGCCCGAGCGGCGTGCGCAGGTCGTGCGACACCGAGTAGCTGAACGCCTCCATCTCGGCATGGGCGGTGCGCAGTTCGCGGTAGGCGCGCTCCATCGCGATCGACTGGGCCTCGGCCTCGCGGCGCATGCGGTGCAGCCGCACGAACACCGCGACCTTGGCGCGCAGGATCTCCGGCACCACCGGCGACAGGATGTAGTCGACCGCCCCGATGCGGTAGCCGGCGAAGGTGTCGGCCTCGTGCGTGTAGATCGCCGAGACGAACACGATCGGCACGTCGGCACCGCCCGGCAGCTCGCGCAGCCGGCGCGCGACATCGAAGCCGCTGATGCCGGCCAGGTGCACGTCGAGCAGCACCATCGCCCACGACGAGCGCTGCGCGAAGCGCTCGAGCGCGAGTTCGCCGTGATCGACGGTGTGGATCTCGGCGCCCACGTCCTGCAGGGTCGCACGGTACAGCCTCAGGTTGGCCGCGTTGTCGTCGACGACCAGGATCGAGGGTGACGTGCCGTTGCTCGCCGTCATGACCGTCGCTGCCGCCCCTTGGCCAGCGCCCGCTTCACCTCGGCCAGCAGGCTGGCCGGCTGGAACTCCGATTTCTCCATCACCTGCTGCACCCGCCCGCTCAGCAGCGCCCGGTCCTGCACAGTCAGCAGCTTGGCGGTCAGCACGATGATCGGGATGTCGGCGGTGTCGCTGCGCCCGCGCAGCGCCTMGATCACGTCGAAGCCCGACAGCTGCGGCATCATCAGGTCGAGCACGATCAGCGCGGGCCGCTGCTGGC
>NZ_JBFUFP010000926.1:0-2186 GCF_056403375.1 Rhizobacter sp. P2_H2 | reverse complement strand
ATGCCGGCACCGATGCCCAGCCGCGCCGGCCGCAGCCCGCGCGCCTCGGCGCCCAGCGTCAGCGTGCGGATCGCCACGTTGAGGCAGAAATCGCCGATGCGCGCCTCGCCCTGCGGCGCATCGACCCAGCCGATGGCGCCGCAGTACAGGCCGCGCGGCGTGGTTTCCAGCCCGGCGATCAGCTCCATCGTGTGGTGCTTGGGCGTGCCGGTGATCGAGCCGCAGGGGAACACCGCGCGCAGCAGGTCGGCGAAGCCGACCTCGGGCCGCACCCGCGCGTTGACCGTCGAGGTCATCTGGAACAGCGTCGCATACGGTTCGATCGCGAACAGCGACGGCACCTTCACCGAGCCGGTCTGCGCGATGCGGCCCAGGTCGTTGCGCAGCAGGTCGACGATCATCAGGTTCTCGGCGCGGTTCTTGATGTCGAGCGACAGCAGGCGTGCGGTCTCGCTGTCGCTCTCGGGCGCGCGGATGCGCGGCGCGGTGCCCTTCATCGGCCGCGCGGTGAGCAGCCCGGCCTCGTGGCGCAGGAACAGCTCGGGCGAGCGCGACAGCACATGCGGCGTCCCGGCGTCGGGCAACGCGATCAGCGCGCCATAGGCCACCGGCTGCCGCGCGCGCAGGCGGCGGTACAGGTCGACCGGCGAGCCCCAGGCCTCGCCATGCAGCCGGTAGGTGAAGTTGACCTGGTAGGTCTCGCCGTTGCGGATCGCCTCGTGGATGCGGTCGATCGCGCGCGTGAAGCCGGGCTTGTCGACGCTCGGGCGCAGGTTCATCACGCCGCTGCTGCCTTCTTCACCACTGCGCGCCGCGAGCCAGGCGTCGACCTCGTCGTTCGACAGCCGCGCCAGCTCGCGGAACATCAGCACCCGCAGCGACGCCGCATCGTCCGGCCGCAGCCGCGCATGCCCGGCCCGCATCAGCTTGGCGCCCCATTCGTAGTCGGCCAGCAGCACCGCATGCAGGCCGGCGCGCAGGTCGGCGTCGACCGCGGCCCACACGGCATCGAGCTGCGCCGGATCGACACAGCGGTGCTCGCGCTCGAAGCCGGTGTACAGCCGGCTGAGTGGGTTGCCGCGTGTCGCGTGGCAGTCGTCGAGCAGCGCAAAGCAACTCATGGTGGGCGCGGCCCGAGTTCATCAAGCAACGCCGAAGCCCGGGTCTCCCGGGCCGAAGGTGGCGCCMCTTGGGGGCAGGAGCGAAGCGACTGGGGGGCCATCTCCTAACTCCAGTCGTCCATGTCGTGCTTGATCTTGTGGCGGTTGGCGATCAGTTCGTCGACCGAGGGCTCGTTGTTCAGCGCGCGCCTGATCGCCAGTTTCGTCGCTTCGTGGTTGGTGCGGTACATGTCCTTCTTGTCCAGGTTCTCGTCCTTCGCGCAGCGCGGGTCGATCCACACCAGGCTGATGATGCACAACTCGTTGGCGATGTCCTTCGGGATCGTGCCGTCGATCAGGCAGTCGACCACCGCATCGGCCGTCGCGCTCTGCACCACGCCGCCATAGAGGTCGATGTTGGCGAAATCCTTCAGAGTGACCTTCGGCACGATGATGGTCGCCGGCCGCACCAGCTGGTTGCAGGYGCGGATCGCGAACATCGCGGTGTGGCCCTTGCTCTGCGCCATCATGTTCGCGAAGGCCTGGCCGACGGGGCCGTCGGTGCGGCCGATCAGGATCTCGGGCATCGCATCGGTGAACTGGCCTTCGCGCGCGAACACGGTGGCTTCGCCGGCGTGGAAGAGGTAGGTCTTGGTCATGGGGGTGCTTTCAGGTCGTCAGGATCAATTCGCCGCGGCCGTCCGTCGCCAGGTCGCCCAGGTGGCGCGCGATGGCGCGTGACGGCAGGCGCGCAAAGGGGCCGCCGTGCCGCGCGAGGTCGCGTGCCAGCAGCTGCCAGAACACCGGCGCCTGCGCCCCTGCCGGCACGAAGGTCGGGGCGATGTCCGGTGCCGCGCCCGCGAACACCACGCTGCCGCGCCGCATGCCGTAGCCCGCGTGCGCACCGGCCCGCCCGCCGATCGCGAGGGTGCCGGCCACCATGCGCGAGGCCAGGAAGTCGCCCGCATCGCCGAACACCAGCGCCGTGCCGCGCCGCATGCGGTCGCCGAAGCGCTCGCCGGCATTGCCCTTGACGAGCAGCGTGCCGCCGCGCATGCCGTCCATGCTGCCGGGCAGCGTGCTGGC
>NZ_JBFUFP010000925.1:0-2188 GCF_056403375.1 Rhizobacter sp. P2_H2 | reverse complement strand
ATCAGCACCAGCGTCGTGTCGCCGGGCTGCAGCTGCGGCGTCAGCGTGCCGCGCACGTCGGCCAGCGTCGCGAAGGCCGTGACGATCAGCGAGACCGGCGCGGTGACTTGCCTGGCTGCGCCTTCATCGCTCCAGCGCGTGCGCATCGACAGGCTGTCCTTGCCGACCGGCACGCTGATGCCGAGCGCCGGGCACAACTCCATGCCGACGGCCTGCACGGTGTCGTACAGCGCCGCATCCTCGCCCGGCTCGCCGCAGGCGGCCATCCAGTTGCAGCTGAGCTTGATGCGTTCCAGCTCRATCGGYGCSGCCAGCAGGTTGGTGATGGCCTCGGCCACCGCCATGCGGCCGGAGGCCGGGGCATCCAGCGTCGCGAGCGGCGTGCGCTCGCCCATGCTCATCGCCTCGCCGCGGAAGCCGCGGAAATCCGCCAGCGTCACCGCGCAATCGGCCACCGGCACCTGCCACGGCCCGACCATCGGGTCGCGGTGGTTCAGGCCGCCGACGGTGCGGTCGCCGATCGTGATCAGGAAGCGCTTGCTGGCCACGGTCGGGTGGCGCAGCACGTCGAAGGCCACCTTGTCGAGCGACACGTCGGTGAGCTGCAGCGCCGGCAGCRTGCGTTCGACGCGCTTCACGTCGCGGTGCATCTTCGGCGGCTTGCCGAGCAGCACTTCCATCGGCATGTCGATCGGCGTGTCATCCGAACCGGGGTTGTCCAGCACCAGCTGCTTCTCGGCGGTCGTCACGCCGACCACCGCGAACGGGCAGCGCTCGCGCTCGCACATCGCGCGGAAGATCGGCAGCGCGTCAGGCGAGACCGCCATCACGTAGCGCTCCTGGCTCTCGTTGCACCAGATCTCCTTCGGCGCGAGGCCGCTCTCCTCCAGCGGCACCTGGCTCAGGTCGAAGCGCGCGCCCAGGCCGGCACCGTCGACCAGCTCGGGGAAGGCGTTCGAGATCCCGCCGGCGCCGACGTCGTGGATCGCAAGGATCGGGTTCGATTCACCGAGCGCCCAGCAGTGGTTGATGACCTCCTGCGCGCGGCGCTCGATCTCGGGGTTGCCGCGCTGCACCGAATCGAAATCGAGCTCGGCCGCGTTGGCGCCGGCCGCCATCGAGCTGGCCGCGCCGCCCCCCATGCCGATGCGCATGCCGGGGCCGCCCAGCTGGATCAGCAGCGTGCCGGCCGGGAACTGCAGCTTGTGCGTCTGGCTGTCGGAGATGCTGCCGAGGCCGCCGGCGATCATGATCGGCTTGTGATACCCGCGGCGCTGGCCGCCGACCGTCTGCTCGTAGACGCGGAAGTAGCCGGCCAGGTTGGGCCGGCCGAACTCGTTGTTGAACGCGGCGCCGCCGAGCGGGCCGTCGACCATGATCTGCAGCGGGCTCGCGATGTGCTCGGGCTTGCCGTAGGGCGACTGCTCCCACGGCTCGTTGGTGCCGGGCAGGTGCAGGTTCGAGACGCTGAAGCCGGTCAGGCCGGCCTTGGGCTTGGAGCCGCGGCCGGTCGCGCCCTCGTCGCGGATCTCGCCGCCGGCACCGGTGGACGCACCGGGGAACGGCGAGATCGCCGTCGGGTGGTTGTGCGTCTCGACCTTCATCAGCACATGCACCGTCTCCTCGCGCGGGCCGTACAGCGGCGCGTTGGTGTAGCCCTGCGGCAGCCAGCGTTCCGTGGGGCCGCCTTCCATCACCGACGCGTTGTCGCTGTAGGCCACCACCGTGTGCTGCGGCGCAAGCTGGTGGGTGTTGCGGATCATCGCGAACATCGAGCGTTCCTGCTCGATGCCGTCGATCGTGAAGCGGGCGTTGAAGATCTTGTGCCGGCAGTGCTCGCTGTTGGCCTGCGCGAACATCATCAGCTCGACGTCGGTGGGGTTGCGCTTCAGGCCGGTGAAGGCGGCGACCAGGTAGTCGATCTCGTCGTCGCTCAAGGCCAGGCCGAAGTCCTTGTTGGCGACCTCGAGTGCCTTGCGGCCTTGCCCGAGCACGTCGACATGCTCCATCGCGCGGCCGGCCTGTTCGTCGAACAGGTGGGCGGCGTCAGCGCGCTGCAGCAGCACGCTCTCGGTCATGCGGTCGTGCAGCAGCGCGGCCGCCTGTTGCAGCTCACCGGCTTCCAGCGGCTTGGCGGCGCCCAGCAGGCCAGCCAGGCCGGATTTCAGCACCAGGCGGTATTCCGTCA
>NZ_JBFUFP010000924.1:0-2189 GCF_056403375.1 Rhizobacter sp. P2_H2 | reverse complement strand
CTACCGGGTTCCCTCCACCGACCTTCCATTACCCCACCACCTCCTACGGGAGACCGCAGCAACCGGTGCCGCATGCGCCGCAGCAGCCGCACGGCCCGATGCCGCAAGGCGGGCCTGCGATGCAGCCCCCGCTGGGCATGCCGACGTCGGCGCGCCGCAAGACCAATGGCTCGATGCCGCCGCAACTGCCGCTCGGCATGCAGAAGCAGCAGGACTCCCAGTCGTGCTGGAATGCCGCGAGCCAGTCGTCGATGGCGTACTACGGCCTGCAGCATTCGCAGCAGGAGATTGCCCACGCGATCGGCGTGGCGCCGGGCCAGCCCGGCAACCCGGGCAAGGTCTACAAGCACTACGGCATGGACAACGGGAAGATCCCGTTCGAGCACATGAGCCCCGGCGATCAGACCCAGCAGGAAGCGTTGCGCCTGGCACAGACCATCCGCCACGAGCTCAGCCAGCAGCATCCGATGACACTGCAGCTCACCAGCACGGACCAGCACATGCAGCCGTTCCAGCACGCCGTCAACGTGCTGTCCATCGATCGGAACAACAACGTGCTGCTCGCGGATCCAGGCGCCCAGGGGTACCGATCCAGGCCCACGTCTCGCAGCTGCTGACGGGTTGGCAGCCCTATGACGGTTCCGGTGCCTCCATGAATCCCGAGGTGCACCTGAAGAACCTGTACCCGACGAAGACCCCGCCGGGTTCGCCGAGCTATGCGACGGGTCTTCCGCTGCGGCCGGACAAGTATTGGGGCTGAGGGCGCAGCGTGCGGCTTCTGATCCATGTCAGTGGCATGCTGCCGGCATGGATCGAGTCACCCGCCGGCCGGCGCTTCGCGGCGGCCTCATCGCCCTCGTCGCCGCTGTTCTTTTCGGAGCCAGCACACCGCTGGTTCAGCGTTTCGGCGTGGGGGTCGGCAGTTTCACCACGGCGGCGCTGCTGTATGCGGGCGCTGCCCTGGTCGGATGGGTGCTTCGCCGTCCCGTCGAGCACGAGGCTCGCGTCCGTCGCAGCGATGCAGGTCGGCTGACCCTGATGGCGGTGTCTGGCGCCGCGGTCGGCCCCGTCGCGCTGTCTTGGGGGCTGCAGCACACCAGTGGAGCCGGCGCTTCGCTCATGCTCACGCTGGAGGCGGTATTCACCGCGGTGCTGGCCATGCTCTGGTACCGCGAGGCGATGGACCGGCGCGTCCTCCTGGCCATGACATTGCTGACGCTGGGCGGCATGGCGCTGATCATCGACCGAGCCTCGGCAGGCGTCAGCCAGACCCTGGGGCTTCTGGCCGTGCTCGCCGCGACCGCAGCCTGGGGCGTCGACAACACGCTGTCGCGCGGGGTCGCCGACCGCGATCCCGGCCAGGTGGTGATGTACAAGGGATTGCTGGGTGCGATGGCAACGGCCGCTCTCGCAGGGGCCTTCGACGAACCGGTGCCGGCCGCCGGGCAGGCGGGTGCCCTTCTTGCGGTGGGTGCGACAGGCTACGGGCTGAGCCTGCGCTTCTACCTGCTCGCTCAACGTGCGTTCGGTGCAGTGCGCACCGGCTCCGTCTTCGCGTTCGCTCCGTTCGTCGGCGCACTGTTGGCCTTCCTGCTGGGGGAGCGCAGCGGAAGCGGCTGGATGCTGGCGGGGGCCTGCTTGATGATCCTCGGCATCGTCTTGCATCTTGTCGAGCGCCACGAGCACCAGCACCAGCACGACGAACTGGAGCACGAACACGCCCACCGCCATGACGACGGGCACCACGACCACGGCCACGATGCACTGCCAGCCGGTGCGGTGCACAGCCATCCGCACCGTCACGAGCCGATGCGTCATGCACACCCGCACGTCCCCGATGAGCACCATCGGCACGTGCATTGAGGTGATCTCGCTGCCGGCCCATCCTGCGAGCCGTCAACGGCGCACGCAGGCCTCGATCTCGGCCAGCAGCAGTGCCGGCTCCAGCGGCCGCAGCAGGTAGCGGAAGGCACCGAGCTCCAGCCCCAGTTGGCGCGAGGCCTCGTTCCAGTGCGTCGACGACAGGAAGATGAACGGGATGTCGCGCAGCCGCGGGTCGGCCTTCACGCTGCGGATGAAGTCGAAGCCGGTGCCCTCGCTCATGCCGACGTCCGAGATGATCAGCGCCGGCAGCCGCTCGCGCGCCATCTGCAGCGCGAGGCCGGGCGTCAACGCCGTCAACACCTCGT
>NZ_JBFUFP010000923.1:0-2191 GCF_056403375.1 Rhizobacter sp. P2_H2 | reverse complement strand
GTTCAGGCCGGTGGCGACCATGCCGATCCAGTCGCCGCCGAAGCCGCCGAGGTCGGTGAGCTTGTACTCGACGGCCTGCGCGAGCGGCGCGGCGGCCAGCAAGGCGCCGGACGCGCCCAGCGCCGCCAGCCCGCGGACCAGCTGCCGCCGGTGCCGAAAGGCCAGCAGGCCCAGGCCCACCAGCATCATCGCGACGACGGCGGGCTCGGGCACCGGCGAGATCAGGTAGACGTGGCCGTCCCCCGACGTGGCAAGGATCTGCCCGGCATCGTTGATCAGCAGCGCGGCGTCGTAGTTCCAATACAGCGCCGACCCGGGGGGACCGGGGGAGAACGGGCCGTAGTCGACCAGCGTTGCGCCGTTGCCGTCGGGCCCGGTGACGAACAAGCCCTCCGCGTAGGTGCCTTGGTGATAGCGGCCGACCACCTGGCCCGCGGCGTTGATTCCGCCAGGCCACACGTCCACGGACACCGGGAATTCGCCGCCTGCGGGAGGCAGTGGCACCTCCAGCGTGCGGCTGCTGCCGTCGGCCTCGGCGATGAACCCGGTGGGGAAGCGGAGGCCGGGCGCTGCCAGCCCCACGACCTGCCCGCGGTCGTTGATGCCCAGGCCCCGGCTGAAGTCGCCCGGGTAGGGGCCGGGGATCTCGCGCATGGCAGCACCGTTCGGTCCGGTGATGAAGGCACGGTCCGTGGCGTCCAGCGGGGCGCGGTTGCTCATGCCGGTGACCTGCCCGGATGCGTTGACGGCGGTCGGGGTGCTGGTGCCGCCGGGGTACAGGCTGCCGAGTTCATGCAGGTTGCCGGCCTGTGCATCGCTGATGAAGCCGCGTTGAACCCCCGCGGCGGTCGTGCTGGTGCCCACCACCTGGCCGCTGGCGTTGATGGCGGTTGCGCTGCTGGAGCTGCCGCCCAGCGTGCCGAGCTCGCGTGCCGATGTGCCGTTCGGGCCGATCACGAAGGCTCGCTCGGTGCCGGCGGCCGTCAACGACGTGCCGACCACCCAGCCCGCGTCGTTGATGCCGTTGGCCTGGGTCCACGACGAACCGCCGAGCGTCGGGAGGGCGCTCAGGCCGATGCCGTTGGCGCCGCTGATCCAGGCGGTCCGGCCTGTTTCGCTCCACGACCCGTCCGTCGCCTGGGTGAGGTGGGTTTGAAAGCCCACCGCCTGGCCGCTGTTGCTCAAGCCGGTGGCCTCCATGCGATTCCACTGTCCCGGCCCTGGCGGCGGCCCCAGCGTCCCCAGGTCGAACAACGCGTAGTTGGCTGCATGGGCCGCGGGTGCGGCKACAAGGCCCACGGCGGCGCACAGCGTGGCGCAGAGCCGCGCGAGTATCTGCATCATGACGACCCCCTGATACGTGACTTGTGCCGCGGTTCTACGCCACGACCATGTCAAGCGGTGTCGCTTCTTTGCACACCCTCGCGGGGTGCGAGGTCTTGCGCGATCGATCTGACGGATGTGCCTAGAAGCTCAGCACGTCGATGGTCGGCGGCACGCGAAAGCGCAGCGGCAGCTTGTCGATGCCGACACCCGGGGTCACGTAGACGCGGGCGTTCTTCAGCTCGTAGAGGCCTTGTTGAAAACCTCCGTCGGTGGCGTGGGCCAGCAGGTGCTTCGTGAAGACGGGAATGTCGATCTGCCCGCCGTGCGTGTGGCCGGCCAGCAGCAGCGCCGCCTCGTCGGGCTGCAGGTCGAACACCGTGTCGGGGTTGTGGGTCAGCATCACGCGGTGCGCGCGGTCCACCGTCCAGGGTTGCGTGCGCGAGGCGTCGAGGTTGCGCTGCGCCGAGCCCGCAGTGCGGTCGCCCAGGCCCTGCAGCTCGCAGCGGCCGAGCGGCACGCGCTTGCCATCGATGGCCTCGACGCGCGCGGCTGCCAGCGCCTGCTGCAGCTCGTCGCGCAGCGGCGGGCCGGGGCGCTGTTCGTCGTGGTTGCCCAGCACCGACAGCACGCGATGCCGCACGCCGGCCAGCGGCGCGAAGGTGGTGCGCAGGTCGTGGCTCGGCTCGAAGGTCCAGTCGCCCGCCACCAGCACCGCATCGACCTGCAGCGTGTTCAGCCGGTCGACGAGGCGCTGCAGTTCGGCCTCGCGCACGTAGAGGCCGACGTGCAGGTCCGAGATCAGCGCGACGCGCACGCCGCAGCTCGTGCCGAGTGGGGTCTCGCGCACCTGCAGCCAGTTCGGCTC
>NZ_JBFUFP010000922.1:0-2193 GCF_056403375.1 Rhizobacter sp. P2_H2 | reverse complement strand
GATGCGGCCGTTGCGCTGCACGCCCTTGAACACGCCGTCGAGCTGCACCTGCAGCGGCTTGTCGAGCTGCGGCAGCACCAGCGGGCCGACGTCGGCATCGACCTGGTCGAGCGTCAGGCGCAGCGCCGGCTGGCGCACCGAGCTGTCGAAGAACTCCACCTGTGCGCCGTCGAGCGCGACCCGGCCGATGGTGAGCAGCGGCTTGGCGAGCGGGTCGGGTTTGGCGGCGGGCGACGTGGCGGATGAAGCGGGTTTGGTCTTGTCCTGCGGCTTCTCCAGCAGCGAGGGCAGCACGCGGGTCTTGCCGTCGCGGGTGCGCAGCACGGCCAGGTAGGCGCCCTCGACGCGCACCTGCGCAATGCGCCACGGCCCGCCGAACAGGCTGCGCGGATCGGGCGTGATGCGCACGCGGCTCGCGCGCAGCTCGTCGGCCACCGGCCAGCCGGCCGGGCCCTGGATGCGCAGGTCGAGCACGTCGATGCCGGTCCAGCCGGGGCGGATCGCGCCGATGCTGGCGCGCGGACCGAGGGCCAGCGCCACTTCGGCCTGCAGCTGGCGGGTCGCGACCTGCAGCGCGATGACGGCGAGCAGGATCAGGCCGAGGACGATCGCGCCGGCCAAAGCGAGGCGGCGCCGGGTGCGGGTGAGCGTGAGGGTCTGGAGCAGGGCGGTCATGGGCGGGCGCCATGCTACCCGGGTTGGGCCAGCGCGGTCAGCGCGATGCCGGCTCGCCGGCTTCTTCGTCAGGAGGCTGGCGATGGAAGCGCCAGCCGCCATAGAGCGCCGCGCCGGCCGTCAGCACGTTGGCGGCCATCTGCTCCCAGGCTTCGTAGCTCCACGCGTGGTACATCCACAGCGCCGAGATCGCGAGCATCGAGTACCGCAGCGTGCGCCCGGTCATGTAGAACATCGCGTAGGTCGACCACAGCGAGGCGGCGATCAGGAACAGCGTGCCCCAGCCGTTCCRGGTCAGCAGGCCGGTGGCCACCGTCAGGACGCCGAAGGCGGCCAGGCCGAGGCTGCGTGCGCCGGCGCCGTGTTGCAGCGTGGCGGCCGAGGTGGCGGTGCGGCCGGCGCTGACCAGGTTCAGCGCCGCCGCCGTGTGGGCCCCGATCAGCACGTTGTTGAGCGCCCACAGCAGGCCGGCGAAGCCGGACTGCAGCCGCAGCGATTTCTCGCAGCGGCGCAGCATCGCGAAGGCGTTCATGGCCAGCGCGGCGAGGCCGGTGGCGTGGATGAGCAGGTCGTCGGTCGGCATGGCGGTGCCGACAGTCTCGGGCGAGTGCTCACCCGGCAGTCCCCGGAATCGAACCGGGATGACGGCGCTTCTCACCGGCAGAGGTTCGGGGGAGCGGCTGGGTGGGTAGGATGTCGCATGACCCGACCGACACCCCCGCAGACCGTCCTCGTCACCGGCTTCGAGCCGTTCGGCGGCGAAACGATCAACCCTTCATGGGAGGCGGCGCATGCGTTGGATGGCGAACGCCTCGGCGGCGCGGTGTTCGCGGCCCGTCGCCTGCCCTGCGTGGTCGACGACGCCGGCCCGGTGCTGATCGATGCGATCGAGGAGCTGAACCCGGCCCTGGTGCTGTGCCTGGGCCTGGCCGGCGGGCGCACCGATGTGTCGATCGAGCGTGTGGCGATCAACATCGTCGATGCGCGCATCCCGGACAACGCCGGCCGGCAGCCGGTCGACGAGCCGGTGGTGGAGGGCGCACCGGCTGCGTACTTCTCGACGCTGCCGATCAAGGCGATGCTGCGTGCGCTGCACGACGGCGGCATCCCGGCGTCGATCTCGTCGACGGCCGGCACCTACGTCTGCAATGCGGTGTTCTACGCGCTGTCGCACTACATCGCCACCGAGCGCCCGGCGCTGCGCGGCGGCTTCATCCACGTGCCGTGGCTGCCGGCGATGGCGATACGGCATGCGTCGGCGCCGAGCCTCGCGCTCGACACGCTGCTGCGGGCGGTGCGCGTGATGGCCGGCACGGCGCTCGGCGTCGAGCGGGACATCCGCCTCGCAGCGGGCAACACACACTGAAGAACGCGCCCTGATCAGGGCGGCAGCATGCCCTTGCTGCGCAGCGCCTGCCGGCCTTCTTCGCTGGCCAGGCTCTTCAGGAACTCGCTCGCCGCCGCCCGGTGCGTGCTGGCCGCGCCCAGCGCGCCGGCATAGGTGGTGTAGTTCTGGAT
>NZ_JBFUFP010000921.1:0-2197 GCF_056403375.1 Rhizobacter sp. P2_H2 | reverse complement strand
CACTGAATCGTGCTGATGTCGATGCCGTCCTTGAACATCTCCCACAGCGGCGAGAGTTCGCGCAGCTTCGCGACGCGATCCTTCAGCGTCGTGACCACGTAGTCGATTTCCTCGGTCGTCGTGAAGCGGCCGATCGTCATGCGCAGGCTGGAGTGCGCGAGTTCGTCGCTTCGGCCGAGCGCGCGCAGCACATAGCTCGGCTCCAGGCTCGCGGAGGTGCAGGCCGAGCCCGACGACACCGCGATGCCCTTGATGCCCATGATCAACGATTCGCCTTCGACGAAGTTGAACGACATGTTCACGTTGTGCGGCACGCGCCGCTCGGCGTGGCCGTTCAGGAAGGTCTGCTCGATGTCCTTCAGGCCGTTGATCAGCCGCTGCTGCAGCATGCGGATGCGCTCGTTGTCGGCACCCATCTCGGCGCGCGCGATGCGGTAAGCCTCGCCCATGCCGACGATCTGGTGCGTCGCGAGCGTGCCCGAGCGCATGCCGCGCTCGTGGCCGCCACCGTGCATCTGCGCCTCGATGCGCACACGCGGCTTGCGGCGCACGTACAGCGCGCCGATGCCCTTCGGGCCGTAGGTCTTGTGCGAGGCCAGGCTCATCAGGTCGACCGGCAGCGCGGCCAGGTCGATCTCCACCTTGCCGGTGGCCTGCGCCGCATCGACGTGGAAGATGATGCCGCGCTCGCGGCACATCGCGCCGATCGCCGGGATGTCCTGGATCACGCCGATCTCGTTGTTGACGAACAGCACCGAGACCAGGATGGTGTCGGGGCGCATCGCCGCCTTCAGCTTGTCGAGGTCGAGCAGGCCGTCTTCCTGCACGTCGAGGTAGGTCACCTCGAAGCCCTGGCGCTCCAGCTCGCGCATCGTGTCGAGCACGGCCTTGTGCTCGGTCTTCAGCGTGATCAGGTGCTTGCCGCGCGTCTTGTAGAACTGCGCGGCACCCTTCAGCGCCAGGTTGATGGATTCGGTCGCACCCGAGGTCCAGACGATCTCGCGCGGATCGGCGCCCACCAGCGCCGCGACCTGCTCGCGCGCCTTCTCGACCGCCGCTTCCGCCTCCCACCCCCACGCATGGCTGCGTGACGCCGGGTTGCCGAAATGCTCGCGCAACCACGGGATCATCGCGTCGACCACGCGCTGGTCCACCGGCGTCGTCGCGCCGTAGTCCATGTAGATCGGGAAGTGGGGGGTCATGTCCATGGGAGTCAGCTACGGCAAAGAGGCAGCGAAGGGTTGGTGGAGAGGCCTTACTTCGAGAACGCGGCGCCGCCGAGGGCGAAGACCGAATTCGGGGCGGTGATCTTGATCGGCTTGACGACCGGCTGCGTCGAGATCGCGCGCTTGACCGGTTGTTCCTCGATCGAGATGCCCTTGGCCAGTTGCTCGTCGACCAGCTTGCGCAGCGAGATCGAATCGAGGTACTCGATCATCTTGGAGTTCAGGCTGGCCCACAGGTCGTGCGTCATGCAACGGCCGGTGTCCTCGCCCATGCAGTTTTCCTTGCCGGCGCAACCGGTGGCATCGATCGGTTCGTCGACCGCCACGATGATGTCGGCGACGGTGACTTCCTCGGACTTGCGACCCAGCGAATAACCACCGCCGGGGCCGCGGGTGCTCTCGACGAGCCCATGGCGGCGCAGCTTGCCGAACAGCTGCTCGAGGTAGGACAGCGAGATCTGCTGGCGGGCGCTGATCGCGGCCAGCGCGACGGGGCCCGAATGCTCACGCAGAGCCAGGTCGATCATCGCGGTCACTGCAAAACGGCCTTTGGTGGTCAGACGCATGAAATTCTCCTAAGCCGATTGGGCGGCCAACAATGTCAACGAAGCAGATGAGGGCGATTTCACGCTTGTCGAGTCCCCGCTTGCCTTCCCCGGGGTAACCCTCGGTTGATCCCGAGAGGATTACTCAAGTATAGATGAAACCTAGTTTTTTGGTCGGCAATGGACCTGAAAGTTCCGTAGCGCGCATGGGGCTATTCGGGGCGCGGCAATGACAGGTGCCGGACCAGCCCGTCGCAGGCGTCCTCGACCAGGTCGAGCACGTGGTCGAACCCCTCCGGCCCGCCCTGGTAGGGGTCGGGCACGACCGGGCTCGAGAAGCGCACGCCATGCTGCGTCAGCCGCCCCAGCTTGGTGCGGTGCTGCGGCGGGCAGCGCTCCTCCAGCTCGGCGAGGTTGTCCCAGTCC
>NZ_JBFUFP010000920.1:0-2197 GCF_056403375.1 Rhizobacter sp. P2_H2 | reverse complement strand
GTGCGCACCCAGTCGGCCACCGTGTAGCGCTCGACCGCGCTGCCCGGCGCCGGCGTGATGTTGGGCGCGCGCACCCGCATGCCCTTGCCGTCGTTGACGACGTCCTTGCCGCCACCGTCGACGCCATGGCATTCGGTGCAGCCGCGCGACAGGTACAGGTACTTGCCGCGCGCGAGCCCGGCGTCATCGCCCGGCAGCGCCACCGGGCCGACTTGCAACGCGACCTGCCGCTGCATCTTGCGTTCGCCCAGCTGCGCACCGAGCACCAGGGSCGCGGCACCGGTGGCGACCAGGCCGCACAGCGCGAAGGCGCCGCGTTTCAACCATGTGTTCATCGTGAGGACTCCGGGTCAAGCGGGTGTTGCAGTGAGGCTCGCAGTGTTCCGGGAGCCTCATGCCGTCACATCGCCCGAAGGAGCCACCGGCCGCGTCAGCGAGGAGCCACCCCTTTCGGGGGAGCTGCGACTGCAACCAGTTGCAACAGCCCGCCGCCGTGGTTGACGACCTGGTGCTCCGCACCCGCCGGCACGATCAGCGTGCACGGTGCCTGGAAGCGCTGCGGCCCGTCGGGCAGCTGCAGCTTGCCGCTGCCCTGCAGCACGAGGATCGCCAGCTCGCCGTCATGGCGGTGGCAGCCGGTGGCCGCGCCCGGTTCCAGCTGCTGCGTCCAGGCTTCGAACGCATGGATTCCCTGCGCCGCCCCGGCGACGCCGACACGCGGGTTCGGGCCGTCCGGCGGGTCGCGGGGCAGGGCGCTGTGGCTGATGACAAGCATGCCGCGATGCTGCGGGCCGGCGGCCCTGGCCCGCATCGGCCGAAGGAGCCATCGGCCGCCGGACGGCGGGCCATCCCCTCATTTGAGGAGGTCGCGCAGCGCGCCGTGCCGGCGGTGCGCCGTCAGAATCCCGCGATGTCGTCGACCGCCCTCTCCGGAGCCGCTCCCCATGCCTTCGCGCTGGCCAAGATCCAGCCGCCGCGCCCGCGCACCAGCCTGGTCGGGCGGCCGGTGCTGGAGCATGCGCTGGGCGTGGCACTGCAACAGCAGCGGCTGACCTTGCTGCTCGCACCGGCGGGTTACGGCAAGACCTCGGCGCTGGCGCGGCAGATCCGCCTGCTGCCGCCGGGCACCGCGCTCGCGTGGGTGACGGCCGACGAGGACGACCAGCTGCCGCGCTTCCTCGCGTGCCTGGGCAGCGCGCTGGARCCGCACGACCTGCCGTGGCGCGTCGACCCCGATGCGCTCGCCACGCTGGCGCTCGGCGAGCGCGGGCTGCGCGCGGTGGCCGACGAGCTCGTCAATGCGCTGGCCGGCGCCGAGCGCGCGCGTGGCCTGCTGGTGCTCGACGACGTGCACCGCATCGCCGACCCGCAGGTGTTCGAGCTGCTGCAGTTGCTGATCGAGCGGCTGCCGCAGCCGTGGGGTGTCGTGATGGCGAGCCGGCTGGAGCCGCCGCTCGCGATGGGCCGCTGGCGCGCGGCCGGCGAGCTCAGCGAGTTCCGGCAGTATGAACTGCGCTTCAGCGAGAACGAGGTGGCCGACCTGCTGGCGAGCGCCGGGATGCCGGCCGAGGCGGGGGCCGCGCGCGAACTGCTGGAGCGCACCGACGGCTGGCCTGCCGGGCTGCGCCTGAACCTGACGGCGCGGCCGGGTGCGCCCGGGGCGCGCGCCGGCGCGTTGACGCAGCGCCACCTGTTCGACTACCTCGCCGCCGAGGTGCTCGACGAGATGCCCGACGAGCTGCGCAGCTTCCTGCTGTGCTGCGCGGTGCTGCCCGAGCTGACCGTGGCACGCTGCGCGCACGTGAGCGGCTCGCCGCATGCGGCGCGGCTGCTGGCCGAGGTGGAGCGGCGCGGCCTGTTCGTCAGCGTGCTCGATGCCGACGAGCTGACGCTGCGGCTGCACGACCTGTTCCGTGATTTCCTCGAAGACCGGCTGCAGCGCGAGCGCGCCGCCGACCTGCCGGCGCTGTTGCGCCGCGCGGCCGAGGGCGAGGACGACCTGCCGCGCGCCGTCGGCTACCTGGCGCGGGCGGGCGCGTGGGACGAGGCGGCCCAGGCCGTGGCCGGGCGGGGCGCCGAGCTGCTGGCGATCGGCGGTGCGCCGAGCCTGGCGCGCATGCTGGCGCTGTTTCCACCGGCGGAGTTCGACGGGCGGCCCGAGCTGCATTTCCTGCGCGGGCTCAGCTGCTTCCCGAGC
>NZ_JBFUFP010000919.1:0-2203 GCF_056403375.1 Rhizobacter sp. P2_H2 | reverse complement strand
TCTCGGAGCCGAGGTGGGTCATGTCGAGCACGACGTAGTCCTTGTTGGGACCGCAGCCGCGCCCTTCCTTGATCTCCTGGTCCATGCAGCGCGAGACGAAGTCGCGCGGCGCCAGGTCCTTCAGCGTCGGGGCGTAGCGCTCCATGAAGCGCTCGCCGTCGCTGTTGCGCAGGATCGCGCCCTCGCCGCGGCAGCCCTCGGTCAGCAGCACGCCGGCACCGGCCACGCCGGTCGGGTGGAACTGCCAGAACTCCATGTCCTCGAGCGGGATGCCGGCGCGTGCCGCCATGCCCAGGCCGTCGCCGGTGTTGATGAAGGCGTTGGTCGAGGCCGCGAAGATGCGCCCCGCGCCGCCGGTGGCCAGCAGCACGGTCTTGGCTTCGAGGATGTGCAGCTCGCCGGTCTCCATCTCGAGCGCGGTGACGCCGACCACGTCGCCCTCGGCGTCGCGGATCAGGTCGAGCGCCATCCACTCGACGAAGAAGTGCGTGCGCGCCTTGACGTTCTGCTGGTACAGCGTGTGCAGCATCGCGTGGCCGGTGCGGTCGGCGGCGGCGCAGGCGCGCTGCACCGGCTTCTCGCCGTAGTTGGCGGTGTGGCCGCCGAACGGGCGCTGGTAGATGGTGCCGTCGGGGTTGCGGTCGAACGGCATGCCGAAGTGCTCGAGCTCGTAGACGACCTTCGGCGCCTCGCGGCACATGAATTCGATCGCGTCCTGGTCGCCGAGCCAGTCGGAACCCTTCACGGTGTCGAAGAAGTGGTAGTGCCAGTTGTCTTCGGACATGTTGCCGAGCGAGGCACCGATGCCGCCCTGCGCGGCCACCGTGTGCGAACGGGTCGGGAACACCTTGGACAGCACGGCGACGTTCAGCCCGGCACGGGCCAGCTGCAGCGAGGCACGCATGCCCGAGCCGCCGGCGCCGACGATGACGACGTCGAACTTGCGCTTGGAGATCGAGGAAGAGGAAAAGCTCACGTCACAGTCTCCAGAGCACTTGAATCGCCCAGCCGGCACAGCCGACCAGCCACACCAGCGTGAGCACCTGCAGGGCYAGCTTCACGCCGACCGGCTTCACGTAGTCCATCAGCACGTCGCGCACGCCGACCCACACGTGGTAGGCCAGCGAGACGATCACGACGAAGGTCAGCACCTTCATCCACTGGCGCGAGAAGATGCCGGCCCACTTGTCGTAGCCCATCGAGCCCGGCAGCAGCACCTGCACGATCAGCGCGACCGTGAACAGCGCCATCACCAGTGCGGTGGCGCGCTGGGCCATCCAGTCGCGCAGGCCGTAGTGCGCGCCGACGACCAGGCGCTTCGAACCAAAGTTTTGTGTCATGGTGTGGCGCCTCAGAAGAACAGCTTCCAGCCGAGCACGAGGGTCAGCAGGACACTCAGCACCAGCGTGACGAGGGCCGACTGGCGGCCGAATTCCTTGCTGACCGAGTGCGTCGCGTCCATCCACAGGTGGCGCACGCCGGCGATGAAGTGATGCAGGTAGGACCAGATCAGCGCGAGCGTCACCAGCTTGATGAACCAGGCCGGCACGAAGCCGTAGCCGCCCATGAAGACGCCGGTGAACTGCGAGTACGAGACCTCGGAGGTGAGGCTGGTGTCGAACATCCAGATGATGAACGGGAGCAGCACGAACATCAGCAGGCCGCTGACGCGGTGCAGGATGGACACCCAGCCCGCAAGGGGCAGCCGGTACTGGGTGGCGTCGATCAGACGCATCGTTCCTGGCCTCCGTGAGGAGATTGGCTTGGAAATCTCTGTCATACCCACCTTGTGTAATCGAGACGAAACCKAAGGATTTTATTGCAACGCAGCAGATTCTCGTGGGGGTCGGAGAAGTGACCGCGGCAAATGATGCGCCTTCGCGACCAACTTCGGGCGCGGCGACACGGCTAACTGAGTTCGTTCCTGTAGTAATGCGAGCGCGTGTTGTAGAGGCCGCGCCGCAGCTCGACCGGCTTGTCGCCATAGGTGCGCGACAGCCGCTCCACGCTGAGCAGCGGCTCGCCGACCGGCACGCCCAGCAGTTCGGCCGCGCCGGCATCGGCCGCCACCGCCCGCAACTGCTCCTCGGCCCGGATCATGCGCACGCCGAATTCGGTCTCGAACAGGCCGTACAAGGGCCCGCGGTAGTCGGTCAGGCGCTCGGCCGTCAGCCCCTTGAACAGCGCAGCCGGCAGCCAGATG
>NZ_JBFUFP010000918.1:0-2209 GCF_056403375.1 Rhizobacter sp. P2_H2 | reverse complement strand
GTTCGCCCTGAGCTTGTCGAAGGGTTGCTCGCGGGTTGCGCAGGGGCTTCGACAGGCTCAGCCCGAACGGGTGCGGGTGCGCTGCCGGCAGCAGCCTGCACCGTCGCGATCAGCGAACCCTTCCTGACCTTGTCGCCGACCTTCACCTTCAGGTCCTTCACGACGCCGGCGTGCGACGACGGGATCTCCATCGACGCCTTGTCGCTCTCGACCGTGATCAGCGACTGCTCGACCTTGACCGCATCGCCCGGCTTGATGAAGACCTCGATCACCGCGACCTCGTCGAAGTCGCCGATATCGGGGATCACCACGTCGACCACTTCCGTTCGCACTGAGCTTGTCGAAGTGCTGCTCGCAGGTTGCGCAGGGGCTTCGACAGGCTCAGCCCGAACGGGAGTGGGCGCGGCCGCAGCGGGCGTGGGCGCGGCCGCAGCGGGGGATGCTCCCGCCGCCTCGATCACCAGCAGCAGGCTGCCCTCGTTGATCTTGTCGCCGAGCTTGACCTTCAGCTCCTTCACGACACCCGCGTGCGACGACGGGATCTCCATCGAGGCCTTGTCGCTCTCCACCGTGACGAGCGACTGCTCGGCCTTCACCGTGTCGCCCGGCTTCACGAGCAGTTCGATGATCTCGACGTCCTTGAAGTCGCCGATGTCGGGGACTTTCACTTCCACCAATGCCATGCTGGGTCTCCGGCGTGTTCTTGTGGCGTAGCCGTTCAGGCGTACAGCGGGTTGATCTTGTCAGCGTTGATGCCGTACTTCTTGATGGCCTCGGCCACCTTCTCGGCCGGCAGCGTCCCTTCATCGGCCAGCGCCTTCAGCGCCGCGACGACGATGTAGTGCCGGTTCACCTCGAAGTGCTCGCGCAGCTTGCTGCGGAAATCGCTGCGGCCGAAACCGTCGGTGCCCAGCACCTTGTAGCTGCGGCCCTTCGGGATGAAGGCGCGGATCTGGTCGGCGTAGTTCTTCATGTAGTCGGTCGATGCGATCACCGGACCGGCGTACTTGTCGAGCTGCTGCGAAACGAACGGCACGCGGGCCTTCTCGGTCGGGTGCAGCAGGTTCCAGCGCTCGCAGTCCTGGCCGTCGCGCGCCAGCTCGTTGAAGCTCGGGCAGCTCCAGACGTTCGCCGACACGCCCCACTCCTTGGCCAGCAGCTCCTTCGCGGCCATCGACTCGCGCAGGATCGTGCCCGAACCGAGCAGGTTGACGCGCGGCGTCTTCTTCGCGCCCTCTTCGAGCAGGTACATGCCCTTGATGATCTGCTCCTCGGTGCCGGCCTTCAGGCCCGGCATCGGGTAGTTCTCGTTGAGCAGGGTCAGGTAGAAGTAGACGTTGTCCTGCTGCTCGACCATGCGCTTCAGGCCATGGTGCAGGATCACGCCGACCTCGTGCGCGAAGGTCGGGTCGTAGCTGATGCAGTTCGGGATCGTGCCGGCCAGGATGTGGCTGTGGCCGTCTTCATGCTGCAGGCCTTCGCCGTTCAGCGTGGTGCGCCCCGAGGTGCCGCCCAGCAGGAAGCCGCGCGCCTGCATGTCGCCCGCCGCCCAGGCCAGGTCGCCGATGCGCTGGAAGCCGAACATCGAGTAGTACACGTAGAACGGCACCATCACGCGGTTGTTCGTCGAGTACGACGTGGCCGCGGCGATCCAGCTGCTCATGCCGCCGGCCTCGTTGATGCCTTCCTGCAGGATCTGGCCGGCCTTGTCCTCGCGGTAGTACATCACCTGGTCCTTGTCGACCGGCGTGTACTGCTGCCCCGCGGGGTTGTAGATGCCGATCTGGCGGAACAGGCCTTCCATGCCGAAGGTGCGCGCCTCGTCGACCAGGATCGGCACCGCGCGCGGGCCGAGCTCCTTGTCGCGCAGCAGCTGCGTCAGGAAGCGCACGTAGGCCTGCGTCGTCGAGATCTCGCGGCCCTCGGCGGTCGGCTCGAGCACGGCCTTGAAGGTCTCGAGATCAGGCACCTTCAGCTGTTCGTCGGCCTTGGTGCGGCGGTGCGGCAGGTAGCCGCCCAGCGCCTTGCGGCGGGCATGCAGGTACTGCATCTCCGGCGTGTCGTCGGCCGGCTTGTAGAACGGGATGTCGGCCAGCTTGTCGTCGGGAATCGGGATGTTGAAGCGGTCGCGGAAGGCGCGCACATCCTCGTCGACCAGCTTCTTGGTCTGGTGGGCGGTGTTCTTGCCTTCGCCGATCTTGCCCATGCC
>NZ_JBFUFP010000917.1:0-2225 GCF_056403375.1 Rhizobacter sp. P2_H2 | reverse complement strand
GTGCCGACGTTGATCACCGCCGCCGTCTTGACGCCCGCCAGCAGCGTCGGCGCGGCCAGCGGCAGCTGCACATGGCGCAGCGTCTGCCGCGGGGTCAAACCCAGCGAGAGCGCCGCCTGCGCCAGCCCCACCGGCACGCCCTGCAGCCCGGCATGCGTGTTGCGCACGATCGGCAGCAGTGCGTAGAGGAACAGCGCGATCAGCGCCGGCAGCAGCCCGATGCTGCCGACCACCGCGATCAGGAAGGCCAGCAGCGCGAGCGACGGCACCGTCTGCAGCACCGACACCACGCCCATCACGACACCGGCGCTGCGCGGCCAGCGCCACGCCGCCACGCCGAGCGGCACGCCGACCAGCACCGCCACCGCCAGCGAGCCGAACACCAGCAGCAGGTGCTGCCCGGCGAGCCGCGCGAAATCGGGGCCGAACAGCCGCTGCGCGAACGTGACCGGTTTCGAGGCCGCCGCCGCGCTGCCCGACAGGAACTGCCGCGCGACCTCGGCGAAGCTCTTGCCGTCGAGCTCGACCTGGGCGTTCAGCGAGATCATCGCCGCCTCGTCGATGCGGCCGGCCAGCGATTGCAGCGGCGCCGGATCCAGCCCGGCGCGCATCAGCAGCACCGCGTCGTACTTCGGGAAGAAGTTCAGGTCGTCCTTCAGCACGCGCAGCTTGTAGCGGCCCACTTTCGCATCGGTGCTGTAGATGTCGATCAGGTCGATGCGCTGCGCCGCGACCGCGTCGTAGGCCAGGCCGTGGTCCAGCCCTGCCGGCTTGTCGTAGCCGAGCCGGTAGGCCGCCTTCAGCGCGGGCCAGCCGTCGGCCCGCTCCAGGAACTCGTGCGACAGCCCCAGCCGCAGCGCCGCCGCCTGCGGCTTCAGCAGGTCGGAGATGCGCTCGATGCCGAGCTGCTGCGCCTGCGATTCGAGCATCGCGAGCGCATAGGTGTCGTTGAAGCCGAGCGGCACCGCGGCCTTCAGCCCGCGCGGCGCGAGCCAGGCGTTCAGCTCGTCGAGCGACGGGTTGCCCTCGCGCTTCAGCAGCTCGCGCACGATGGTGCCGGTGTACTCGGGGTAGACGTCGACCGCGCCGCTCGCCAGCGCCTGCTCCAGGATGCCGGTGTTGCCCAGGCCCTGCTTGTGCGTCGCCGCGATGCCGGCACGCTCATACGTCTGGCGCACGATCTCGCCGAGCACGTACGACTCGGTGAAGCGCTTGGAGCCGACGGTGACACCGTCAGCCGCATGCGCGCAGCATGCCGTCAGCAGGCCGATCAGCACACCGGCGGCGGCGCGCAGCGCGTTCATCCCTTCAGCGCCGCGGCGTTGATGGGCGTCGGCGGATGGCCGGCGTTGGGCCCGAAGCCGAGCGCGGCGATCAGGTTGTCGGCCGCCAGGTTGGCCATCGCGCGCCGCGTCGCGATCGTCGCACTCGCGATGTGCGGGGTCAGCACGACGTTGGGCACCGTCAGCAGCGCAGGGTTCAGCGCCGGTTCGCCTTCGAACACGTCGAGCCCGGCCGACGCGATGCGCCGCTCGGCCAGCGCCTGCGCGAGCGCCGCATCGTCGACGACGCCGCCGCGCGCGATGTTGGTCAGCGTCGCCGTGCGCTTCATCTGCGCGAGCTCGGCGGCGCCGATCGCATGGTGCGAGGCCGGCGAGTACGGCACCACGATCACCAGGTGGTCGGCATCGCGCAGCAGCGCCTCCTTCGAGACGTAGCTCGCGCGGCATTCGGCCTCGATCGCGGGCGCGAGCCGCGAGCGGTTGTGGTAGATCACCTTCATGCCGAAGCCGAGCGCGCCGCGCTTCGCGATGCCCTGCCCGATGCGGCCCATGCCGAGGATGCCGAGCGTCGCGCCGTGCACGTCGCCACCGGTGAACATGTCGTAGGACCACTTCTTCCAGTCGCCGCGGCGCAGGTAGTGCTCCGATTCGGCGATGCGCCGCGCCGCCGCCATCATCAGCGCGAAGCCGAAGTCGGCGGTGGTCTCGGTCAGCACGTCGGGTGTGTTGGTGCACAGCACGCCGCGCGCGTTGCAGGCGTCGACGTCGATGTTGTTGTAGCCGACCGCCATGTTGCACACCGCCTTCAGCTGCGGGTTGGCATCGAGCACCTCGGCATCGAAGCGCTCGCTGCCGGTGGCCAGCACGCCCTGCTTGCCGGCCAGCCGCTCGATCAGCTCGGCCTTCTTGAAGACGCGGTCTTCCGGGTTGTCCTGCACGTCG
>NZ_JBFUFP010000916.1:0-2229 GCF_056403375.1 Rhizobacter sp. P2_H2 | reverse complement strand
CCCTTGATCGAGGCGTTGTCGTGTTCAGCAATCACGAGTGCGGTCATGGTCAGATCACCTTGGCTTCGGTCTTCAGCTTGGAAACGAGCGTGGCCACGTCGGGCACCTTGATGCCGGCGCTGCGCTTCGGCGGCTCGCTCACCTTCAGGGTCTTCAGGCGCGGCGTCACGTCGACACCGAGATCGGACGGCTTCAGCACCTCGAGCGGCTTCTTCTTCGCCTTCATGATGTTGGGCAGCGTCACGTAGCGCGGCTCGTTCAGGCGCAGGTCGGTCGTGACGACCGCCGGCAGCGTGACCTTCAGCGTCTCGAGGCCGCCATCGACCTCGCGCGTGACGATCGCCGCGCCATCGGCGATCTCGACCTTGCTCGCGAAGGTGGCCTGCGGCAGGTCGGCCAGCGCGGCCAGCATCTGCCCGGTCTGGTTGCAATCGTCGTCGATCGCCTGCTTGCCGAGGATCACCAGGCCCGGCTGCTCCTTGTCGACCAGCGCCTTCAGCAGCTTGGCCACGGCCAGCGGCTGCAACTCTTCGGTGGTCTCGACGAGGATCGCGCGATCGGCGCCGATGGCCATCGCGGTGCGCAGCGTCTCCTGGCACTGCGTGACGCCGAGCGAGACGGCGATGACCTCGGTCACCGCGCCCTTCTCCTTCAATCGCACCGCCTCTTCGACGGCAATCTCGTCGAAGGGGTTCATGCTCATCTTGACGTTGGCGATGTCCACGCCGCTGCCATCGCTCTTGACCCGCACCTTGACGTTGTAGTCCACAACGCGCTTGACCGCGACCAATACCTTCATTCGCACGCTCCTGATGACTCTGAAAGGGTTGATCGATTCTAGTGGCGGGGCCTCGGGCACCCCGCGCGCGGCGCCGGGGGAGACCCTGCTGCGGCATCGAAATAGAACGATCGTGCTATTTTTATTCTCGCACAGGTCGGGGCGGTTTTCGCGTCGCGGACGCGACGTTCACGAGGAATGCGTTGCTAGACTGCGCCGCCATGCCCGTGCCGCTGCCCTCCAAGACCCCTGTCGCCGACAGCATCGGCGTGTTCGATTCGGGGCTCGGCGGGCTCTCGGTGCTGCGGGCCTTGCACCGGCAGCTGCCGCAGGCGCCGCTGCGCTACCTGGCCGATTCGGCGAACGCGCCGTATGGCGACCGCAGCGAGGCTTTCATCGTCGAGCGCTCGCAGCGCATTGCGCAGCACCTGGTGGCGCAGGGCGCGAAGCTGCTGGTGGTCGCGTGCAACACCGCGACGGCCGCGGCGGTCGCGAGCCTGCGCGAGCGCTGGCCGGCGCTGCCGATCGTCGGCGTCGAGCCCGGGCTGAAGCCGGCCGCAGCGGCCACCCGCAACGGCCGCATCGGCGTTCTCGCCACCACCGGCACGCTGCGCAGCGAGAAGTTCCGGCAACTGCTGGCGCGGCAGGGCGATGCGGTACAGATCACCGCCCAGCCCTGCCCGGGCCTGGTCGACCTGATCGAGCGGGGTGCGCTCGACACGCCGGAGCTGCGCGCCATGGTCGAGCGCTGCTGCGCGCCGCTGCGTGAGGCAGGCGTAGACACCGTCGTGCTCGGCTGCACGCACTACCCCTTCGTGCAGCACCTGATCGCCGCAGCGATGGGGCCGCAGGTGCAGATCATCGACACCGCCGATGCGGTGGCGCGGCGCGCGGCGCAGCTGTGGCAGGCCAGCGGCGCGGCGCATGTGACCGACGATACGGCGGGCGATGCGGTGCGACTGGAAACGACCGGCGACGTGGCGGCATTGCAGCGCGTGGCCGCGAGCTGGCTCGCGTTCCGCTGCGAGGTGAACGGATCGGACGCCTGATCGCGCGGCTACTGCTGCGCCTGCAGCATCGCCGCCATCTTCTGGTGGATCAGGTTGATCGCCTTCAGCGGCCGGACGAGAACCTTGAAGTCGACGATCCGTCCCTCATCGTCCCAGGTGAGCATGTCGACGCCGTTGACGGCGATGCCATCGATCTCGACCTGGAACTCGAGCACCGCGTCACGCGGGCCGACGACTTCGCGCACGTAGCGGAAGCTTTCGTTGAAGAAGACGTGGAAGGCCGCGCCGAGGTACTGCGCCGTGACGGCCTTGCCGACCTGCGGCGTGTGCACGACCGGCGAATGGAAGACGACGTTGTCGGCGAGCAGTGCCCCGAGCCCCTTTGCGTTGCGTGTCGCGACGAGTTCGTGCCAGACGGCAAGCGTGGCGATGGCCATGGGG
>NZ_JBFUFP010000915.1:0-2232 GCF_056403375.1 Rhizobacter sp. P2_H2 | reverse complement strand
GAACACTTCGCCGAAGCCTTCGAGGTGGCGCTGGCCGAGCAGCGTGCCGAGATCGATGCGATCGGCGCGCAGGCCGCGGCCCCGGGCTTCGACAACACGCTGGCGGCCTTCGACCGCAGCGGCCGGCTGCTGGCGCGGCTGGAGGGCATGTTCCACAACCTCACGTCGAGCGAGACCTCGCCGGCGCTGCAGGCGGTGGAGCGGCAGCTCGCACCGCGCATGGCTGCGCACGGCAACGCGATCTACATGCATGCGCCGCTGTTCCAGCGCATCGACACGCTGCATGCGCAGCGTGATTCGCTGGGCCTGACGGCCGAGCAGCGCCGCCTGCTGGAGCGGGTGCACCTCGAGTTCGTGCGGGCCGGCGCCAAGCTGCAGGGCGCGGCGCGCCACCGCTATGGCCAGGTGATGGAGCGGCTGGCCGAGCTGATGACGCAGTTCGGCCAGAACGTGCTGGCCGATGAATCGGCCTTCCGCCTCGAGCTGCGTGCCGAGCGCGACCTCGCCGGGCTGCCGGAATTCGTGCGTGCCGCGGCGCGCCAGGCCGGGGCGGACCGCGGCATCGATGCGGCGGTGATCACGCTGTCGCGCTCGCACATCGTGCCGTTCCTGACCTTCTCCGAGCGCCGCGACCTGCGTGAGCAGGCGTGGCGCGCCTGGGTCTCGCGCGGCGAGCACGATGGCGCGCACGACAACCGGCCGGTGGCGCGCGAGATCCTGCAGCTGCGGGCCGAGCAGGCCCGGCTGCACGGCCATGCGAGCTATGCCGATTACGCGTTGGGCGACACGATGGCCGGCTCGCAGGCCGCGGTGAACCGGCTGCTGCAGCAGGTGTGGGTGCCGGCGAAGGCGCGCGTGGCCGAGGAGCGCGAGGCGCTGAAGGCGTTGTTGCTGACGCTGCCGCAGTCGCAGCGGCCGGCCGCCGATGAATCACAGGAGATCGAGGCCTGGGACTGGCGCTACTACGCCGAGAAGGTGCGCCAGGCGCGCTACGACCTGGATGAAGCCGCGGTCAAGCCGTACTTCCCGCTCGAGCGCATGGTCGAGGCGGCGTTCGACTGTGCGCAGCGCCTGTTCGGGCTGCGCTTCACGGTGCGCGGCGACATCCGCGCCTACCACCCCGATGTGAAGGTCTACGAGGTCAGCGGCAGTGACGGTGCGCTGGTCGGCATCTTCCTGCACGACAACTTCGCGCGGCCGAGCAAGCGCAGCGGCGCGTGGATGGGTTCATACCGGCAGCAGACGCGCAACGTCACCGGCGGAAGCGATGTCCTGCCGATCGTCGTCAACAACAACAACTTCGCGAAGGGCTCGCCCGGTGCGCCGACGCTGCTGAGCTTCGACGATGCGGCCACGCTGTTCCACGAGTTCGGCCATGGCCTGCACGGGCTGCTGTCGAGCGTGACCTACGAGCGCCTGTCGGGCACCAATGTGCTGCGCGATTTCGTCGAACTGCCGTCGCAGATCTTCGAGCACTGGCTGGCCGAGCCGGAGGTGCTGAAGCGCCACGCCCGCCACGTCGAGACGGGCGAGCCGATCCCCGATGCGCTGGTCGAGCGGCTGCAGGCGGCGCGCAAGTTCAACCAGGGTTACGAGACGGTGCGCTACACCGCGTCGGCGCTGGTCGACATGGCGGTGCATGCGGTGGGCAACCCGGAGGGCATCGACATCGTCGCCTTCGAGGCGGCCGAGCTCGATCGCATCGGCCTGCCGCACGGCGTCGGGCTGAACCACCGGCTGCCGCACTTCCAGCACCTGTTCTCGAGTGCCAGCTATGCCGCCGGCTACTACGTGTACCTGTGGGCCGAGGTGCTCGATGCGGACGGCTACGACGCCTTCACCGAGGCGGGCAGCCCGTTCGATCCGTCTGTTGCGAAGCGGCTGCGCGAGCACGTGTATTCGGTCGGGAACAGCCGTGAGCCGGGGGAGACCTACCGGGCCTTCCGTGGTCGGGATGCGTCCGTCGAACCGATGCTGCGGGATCGTGGTCTGTTGACTTCGTCCTGAGTGCCGGAAAGGCGCGTGGGGGAGGCCRTGGCGCGCCGTCCTCCGCGGTCATCGCCCCTGGCGGGGCGMTGACTWCCCTSCGCTGACTGGTTTCATGGCCCGTCGCCCAAACTCCCTCCGTTCGCTTCGCTCACTGTGGTCAAACAGTGTGCGACAGTCAGTTCACGAAGCGTGCTGGCGCACGCGGGCCATGAAACCAGCCAGCTCCGGCGCTACGTCCTCATT
>NZ_JBFUFP010000914.1:0-2232 GCF_056403375.1 Rhizobacter sp. P2_H2 | reverse complement strand
CCCTTATTGGCGCTCCCCAGACTCCCCGCCCGCGCCTTTGCCGCGCCGAACCATCAGCGCTCTCGGAGACTCTCCCCCGCATGCTCGACCAGCGGTGCCAGCACGAAATCGATCACGCGGCGCGTGCCGATCTTCACTTCGGCCGACACCGACATGCCAGCGCTCAACGGTACCGCGCGGCCGTCGATCTCGATGGTCTTGCGCTCCAGCCGCACCCGCGTCGAATACACCAGCCCGCGCTTGTCGTCGTTGATCGCATCGCTCGATACCGACGCGACGCGCGCGTGCAGCACGCCGTAGCGCGTGTACGGGAAGGTCTCCACCTTCACCTCGGCCGATTGCCCCGGCGCGATGAATCCGATGTCGCGGTTCTCGACCAGCGCCTCGACCTCCAGCGGGGCGTCGCGTGGCACCACCACCATCAGCGGCTGCGCCGCCGTCACGACGCCGCCCACGGTGTGCACCGCGAGCTGCTGCACCGTGCCGTCGACCGGCGCGAGCAGGCGCTGTGCATCGCGGCGCGCCGCCGCCTTGCGCTGCTCCTGCTCCAGCGCCGCCACGCGTTGCTGCGCGGTGGTGATGCCATCCAGCGCGCTGCGCCGCGCCTCGGCCACCAGCTGGTCGCGCTGGCGGCGTGACTGCAGCAGGCCGGCGTCCATCTCGCCCACGCGGCTGCGCATCGTCGCCAGGTCGGCCTCCTGTTCGATGCGCGCCTGCTCGCGCTCGAGGTAGCCGTGACGCGACACGAAATTCCGGTCGGCCAGGTCCTTCAGGTCGGCTGCGCGCTGGCGTGCGAGCGGCACGGTCTGTTCCAGCTTGCGCACCGCTTCGAGCGTCGAGTGGCGGCTCGCCTCGCGCTGCGCCCTCTCGGCGTCCAGCCGGGCCAGGCGCGCGAGGTGCTCGCCGATCTGGCCGGCCAGCATGCGGCGGGCCTCGTCGAAGTCGCGGTCGCTGACCGACGCGGGGCGCCGCAGCGGCGCGTCGTGCCCGCCGGCCACCGCGTCGAGCAAGGCCTGCCCGCGCGCGATCTGCAATCGGGCTGCCGCCAGCTCGCCTTCGCTGCGCTGCAGGTCGGCCTGCGTGACGGTCGGGTCCAGCTCGATCAGCACGTCGCCCGCACGCACCGCCTGCCCCTCGGCCACGCGGATCGCACGCACCGTGCCGGCCTCCAGCGGCTGCACGGTCTTGCTGCCCTCGGCCGGCACCACCCTGCCGGGCGCCACCGCGACGATGTCGAGCCGGCCGAACACCGCCCACAGCAGCGCAAGCAGCGCGAAGCCGAGCAGCAGTCCGATCGCCACATGCGGCGCCGGCGACAGCGGCGTCTCCTGCAGCGACTGCGCATCCGGCAGGAACCGCAGCTCGTGCGGAAGACGGCGTGGCGGCGCCAACTCGGCGCGGGCACACCAGGCCAGGCGCCCTGCGCGCCCGTAGCGGCCCAGCAGCGCGCCGAACGCGAGCAGCCCGAGCGGAATCCTCGTCATCGGCACTCCTTCATGCGGGCGCTTCATCCGTGCTGCAGGCGATGCAGCCGCGCGTAGTGCCCGGCCTCGCGCCGCAGCAGCTCGGCATGCGGGCCGGCCTCGACGATGCGGCCTTCGTCCATCACGACGATGCGGTGGGCATCGCGCACCGCCGACAAGCGGTGCGCGATGACGATCACCGTGCGGCCGTGGCAGATCGCCTTCATGTTGTCGTGCACGATGCGCTCGGATTCGACGTCCAGCGCGCTGGTCGCCTCGTCGAAGACCAGGATGCGCGGGTTGCCGATCAGCGCGCGCGCGATCGCCAGCCGTTGGCGCTGCCCGCCGGACAGCGTCGAGCCGTGCTCGCCGACCAGCGTGTCGTAGCCCTCCGGCAGGGCCGTGATGAACTCGTGCGCGCCGGCGAGCGTCGCGGCCTGGATCACCGCCTCCAGCGGCGTGCCGGCATCGGCCAGCGCGATGTTCTCGCGGATGCTGCGGTTGAACAGCATGTTGTCCTGCAGCACGACGCCGATCTGCCGGCGCAGCGAACTCGACTCGAGGGTCGACAGGTCGATGCCGTCGATCAGCACGCGCCCGCGTTCGGGGACGTACAGCCGCTGCAGCAGCTTCGCGAGCGTGCTYTTGCCSGAGCCSGAACGGCCGACGATGCCGATSAYCTCGCCGGCCGCGATGTCGATCGACAGGCCCTCGATCACCGGCGCGCGGTCGGGACGGTAGCGGAACTGCACGTCGTCGAACGTGATGG
>NZ_JBFUFP010000913.1:0-2235 GCF_056403375.1 Rhizobacter sp. P2_H2 | reverse complement strand
CTGTTCGTGTTCGACGCCAAGTCCGGCACGCTGAGCCCGCTGATGGGCCGCAGCGCCGCCGCGCGCCAGGCCTCCAACCTCGCGATGGCGCATGCGCCTGCACCGGTGGAGCCGCGCCTGATCGAGCAGGCCCAGTCGCTGTCGCTCACCGCGGCGAGCGACAACGTGCCGCTCGATGAAGTCACGCGTGACCTCGACCGCCTGTCGCATGAAGCGCAGGCCGCGGCGCAGCCCGAACTGGTCGCCGCCGTCGAGCATGCCAAGGACGCGATCGCGCATTCGCACAACACCGAAGAGGTGGCGGCCGCGCGCGAACAGCTCTCCGAGGCGCTGTCCGATTTCGTCCACACCGCCACCGACCCGGTGCTCGACATGCCCGAGGCCGCGCCGGCCAAGGTGCAGCCGGCCCTGTCGACGGCCCCGGCCGGCACGGCCACCGACCTCGGCGACGATCCCGAGATGCGCGAGATCTTCCTCGAGGAAGCGCGCGAGGTGATCGAGACCGCCGAGACGGCGCTGAAGACCCTGGCGCATGCCAGCGCCGACGTCGAACAGCAGACCACCGTGCGCCGCGCGTTCCACACGCTGAAGGGCAGCTCGCGCATGGTCGGGCTGAAGGACTTCGGCGATGCCGCGTGGGCCTGCGAGCAGGTCTACAACACCTGGCTGGCCGGCCAGAAGGCGGCCGACCCGACGCTGCTGAATTTCTCCAACGAAGCGCTCGCCTACTTCGCGAAGTGGGTCGATGCGATCGCCGCCCAGAACGTCACCGGCTTCCATGCCGCGGTGGTGAAGGCCGCCGCCGACGCGCTCGGCCGTGGCGATCCGGTGCCGCCGATCAAGGCCGGCCCGGCCGCGCCGGTCCCGCTGATGTCGCTGTCGTTCGGCGACGCCACCGCGGCGAAGCCGGCCGCCGTGGCGCCGGTGGCCGCCAGGCCGGTGGTCACCGCGCCGGTGTCGGCACCGGCTCCGCTGACGCCGCTGTCGATCACGCCGCCACCCGCGGCCCGCCCGGTGGCGCCGCCGCCGGTCGCTGCTGCGCCGGTTGCCGCTCCAATCTCCCAGCCGCTCCCGCTGGCCGACCTGTCGTTCGACCTCGACCTGGGCGCGTTCGACGAGGCCCCGGCCGCTGCGCCGGCCGCCATGGCGCCGACCGGCACGCTGCCGAGCATCGAACTGCCCGACACCTCGATGCTCGACCAGCTCGGCGCGGCCGCGCCGATCGACGCCGTGCTCGAGCCGCTGCCGGTCGCCGAGAGCAGCGAGCCGCAGCTGCTGTCGGCCGATTCGGTCGAGCTGATCGAACTCGACCTGGGCGACGACTTCTTCGGCAGCGCACCGGCCGTCGAGGCCACGCCGCTGGTCACCGAGCTGTCGCCGTCATCGGCCGCGGCGCCGCTGTCCGACGACGACCAGGTCAAGATCGTCGGCCCGCTGCGCATCGGCATCCCGCTGTTCAACATCTACCTGAACGAAGCCGACGAACTGTCGCGCCGCCTGACGACCGAAGTCGCCGAGTGGGCGATGGAGCTGCACCGCCCGATCGGCGAGATGCCGATCGCGCTCGCGCACTCGCTGGCAGGCAGTTCGGCCACGGTCGGTTTCAGCGAGCTGTCGCATCTCGCGCGGCTGCTCGAGCATTCGCTGATGCGTTCGCAGGCGATCGGCGCCGGYACGACCGACGAAGCCCGCCTGTTCGTCGACTCGGCCGAAGAAGTGCGCCGCCTGCTGCACCAGTTCGCCGCCGGCTTCCTGAAGCCCGCCGCACCGGAACTGCTGGAGCGCCTGGCCGCACACGAGATCAGCTCGGCCCGTCGCCTCGAGGCCGCCAACGCGGCGGCCGAGGTGGCGCAGGCCTCGCCGTCGACCGACGACATCCCGGCACCGCAGCCGGAAGAAGGCTTCGGCGACCTCGACGTGTCGTTCGACGACCTGGCCGCCTTCGAAGCGGCCCCCGAGATCGTGCTGAGCGAGCCGATGGCGCTGGCGCCGGAGCTGCCGGCCGTGCCCGAGGTTCCTGAGGCATTCGACCCCGAAGCGCTGTCGGCCGCGGCCGAAGGCTCGTTCGGCACCAACGACACCAACTTCGCCGGCCTCGGCCTGCCCGAGCTGAAGGCGTTCTCGCCGCTCGCCGCCGAGCCGCAGCGCTCGGCACCGGTGCGCGTCGACGTCGACGACGAGGGTGACGACGATGACGACGACATCGATGCGATCGATGCCGTCGACGCCGAGCTG
>NZ_JBFUFP010000912.1:0-2241 GCF_056403375.1 Rhizobacter sp. P2_H2 | reverse complement strand
GCAACGGGCTGTCGGCCGGCTACTTCAGCAATGTCGGCCGCACCGTGCGCCAGGGCGTGGAGCTCGGCGTGTCGCAGCAGGCCGGCGCGCTGAACTGGGCGCTGTCGTACAGCTGGCTGCGCGCCACCTTCGACTCGCCGGCCTGCCTTGTCTCCGAATCGAACAGCAGCGCCGAGACCAGCGCGGCCTGCACCGGCGACGACGAGATCGAGGTGCGCCAGGGCGACCGCCTGCCCGGCCTGCCGGCGCACACGCTGAAGTTGAGCCTGGACCTGCAGGCCACACCGAGCTGGAGCGTCGGCGCGCAGGTGCGGGCGCAGTCGAAGCAGTACGTGCGGGGCAACGAGAACAATGCCCACCAGGCGGACGGCGTGGATTTCTTCGGCAGCGGCAGCACCGCGGGGTTCACGTTGCTGGACCTGACCACGGGCTGGAAATTCCGGCCGGGGTGGGAGCTGTTCGGCAAGGTGTCGAACGTGTTCGATCGCCGCTATTCGACGGGCGGGCTGCTCGGCACGAATGCGTTCGATGCCAGCGGGGCGGTGCAGGCGCCGGCGGATTGGCGGCACGAGCAGTTCGTTGCGCCGGGCGCGCCGCGGGCGGGGTGGATCGGGATTCGGGTGTCGCTGGGGGGCGATGACTGAAGGCGCCCGCGAGAGGCACGTTGTGCGATTGATTGCGGCGAATGGCCGGGAGCGCGTCACCCACATTGCGAGCAGGGCGACAATCCGCAACCCGTGACGCCACCCGAGCGCGTCCATCCCCGACGCCACCATGACTGAAGCCTTGAACCCCCGCTCCGTCGAAGACCTGCTGTGTTCGCTCGATGCAGGCGCCACGCCCAAGTACCTGTTCTTCTGGGGCCACCAGCCGAACGCCGACGGCTCCGTCGGCAAGGGGTGCTTCAGCCAGTGGTTCGAGGCCAGCTTCGAGGTGGAAGGCCAGCGATACCCGACGGCCGAGCATTTCATGATGGCCGAGAAGGCCCGATTTTTTCGCGATGAAGCGGTGCGCGCTCGAATCCTGGGTGTCAGAACGGCGGCAGAGGCCAAGAAGCTCGGCCGAACCGTGAACGGTTTCGACGACGCAGCCTGGGAGCCGGTGCGCTTTGACATCGTCGTGCGTGCAAACGAGGCGAAGTTTGCGCAGAACCGCGCGCTGCGTGACTACTTGCTCGACACGGGTGATCGTGTGCTCGTCGAGGCAAGTCCGCTCGACAGCATCTGGGGCATCGGCCTCGCCGCGAGCGATGCTGCGGCCTTGGATCCACGCAGCTGGTGCGGGCTGAATCTGCTCGGATTTGCCCTGATGGAAGTACGCAGCCGGCTCTGCTGAGGCGCCTGCGCGGCCGACCCTCCCGTACTCGTCATCATGCTCATCATCTCGATCCTGTGCTTCGCCTGCCTCGCTGTTGGCTTCCTGCTGTACCTGCCGTTCCTGCTCTGGTTCCGGCGTCGACGCGCCCGTGGCAAATCGATGGGGGCCGAGATCCGCTACACCCGTTCCGGGGTTCTGTTGACGTTTGCCACATTCACCGCATTCCTGGGCGGGCTCGCTGCGCGCGAACTCGTGCCCGAGTCCTGGTTCGCGAGTCAGATCTCAGGGGGTAGTGGGGTGGTGCGTTGGGGGATCTGCGTCTTCGTGGTATTCGGTGTCCTGGAGAGGGTGCTGCGTCTCGCGAACATCGCTCTGCAGCATGAGCCACCCATGGACACGCCAGTCGCCGGCGAGGAGAACGTGTCGGCAGGATTGCTGCGCCGATGGAAGGTCGCCACCATTCGCGGTGTTCCGTTGTTCGTCGATGCGGTCCTTCCTCTCAACGGATTGCTGGTGGCGGGCCTCGCCGGTTCAGGCTTGGCAGGATCGTTGGCGTACTGCCTCGCATTCGCCGCACTCATCCTCGTGCACGAACTGGGTCACTTCGCCGCCGCCCGCGCGCTGGGCCTGAAAGTCTTCGCCATCAACGTCTCCGGCCTGGGCGGCAGCTGCCTCACGCAGGTTCCACGCGACGTGAAGGGCACGTTCCTGCTGTTTTCTGCGGGACTGGTGGCGCAGGCGGTATTGCTGGTGCTCGCGCTGGCGGCGGTCGCGATGCTGGGCTATCCGGAATCGCCCGTCGGGCAGAGCGTCTACATCACGTTCACGGTCGTGAACCTCGTCGTTGCCGCGATCAATCTGATCCCCGGCAAGATCGGCGACAACCGATCCACCGACGGCGCGATCCTCTGGGAACTGCTGCTT
>NZ_JBFUFP010000911.1:0-2242 GCF_056403375.1 Rhizobacter sp. P2_H2 | reverse complement strand
GGCTCCTACAATCCATTCAATCGCTGCACAGCGCAGCAACCATGCCGCTGAAACTTGGAGCGGCATTTTTGTTTTCAAGTGGGTTGAAAAATGAAGATCGTGCGTTGGGTCAGGCGCTGCGGCGCGGTGCTGGCATGGCTGGCAGCGGTGGGCCCGGTGGCTGCGGCGCCTGCATCGTCACCTGCCGCCGAGCCGGTGCGCGTCGCGCTGATCGAAGGGCTGTCGGGTTCCTTCGCGAACGCCGGCGAGGCGGTGTACCGCAACCTGCTGTGGGCGGTGGAGCGGGTGAACCAGCGTGGCGGCGTGAGCCTGCCGGATGGCCGCCATCCGCTGGAGCTGGTGCGCTTCGACAGCAAGGGCAGCAATGAAGAGGCGCTGTCGCTGCTGCGCTCGGCCATCGACCAGAAGATCGGCTTCGTGCTGCAGGGCAACAGCTCGGCCACCGCGGCCGCGCTGATCGACGCGCTGAACAAGCACAACCAGCGCGAGCCGGCGCGGCGCGCGATCTTCCTGAACTACTCGGCCGTCGACCCGGCGCTGACGAACGAGAAGTGCAGTTTCTGGCACTTCCGCTTCGATGCGCATGCCGACATGCGGCTGCAGGCGCTGACCGACGTGCTGGCTGCCGATGCGCGCGTGAAGAAGGTCTACCYGATCGGCCAGGACTACAGCTTCGGCCAGAGCGTGCTGCGCCAGGCGCGCGTGATGCTCGCGGCCAAGCGGCCCGACATCGAGATCGTCGGCGACGAACTGCACCCGCTCGGCCGCATCAAGGACTTCCTGCCGTACGCCGCGAAGATCAAGGCAAGCGGCGCGCAGGCGGTGCTCACCGGCAACTGGGGCAACGACCTGACGCTGCTGATCCGCGCCTCGCGCGAGGCCGGGCTGGACGCGCGCTTCTACACCTTCTACGGCAACGCGCTCGGCGCGCCGGCGGCGATCGGCGATGCCGGCCTGGACCGCGTGCTGGCGGTGGCCGAGTGGCACCCGAACGTCGGCGGTGCGGCCTCCGACAGGTTCTATGCAAGCTTCCGCGAGCGCTTCCCGAACCCGCAGGACGACTACGTGCACATGCGCATGCAGGCGATGGTCGAGATGCTGGCGGCCGCGATCGAGAAGGCCGGCAGCGCCGACCCGTTGGCGGTGGCGCGTGCGCTCGAGGGCCTGAAGCTCGACCCGCGCCACCTCGGCGGTTTCCACCGCGGCACGATGCGCGCCGGCGACCACCAGTTCGAGCAGCCGCTGGTCGTCAGCGTGATGCAGCGCGTCGGCAGCCCCGGCGTGCGCTTCGACAACGAGGGCTCGGGCTACGGCTTCAAGACCGTGCTGCAGCTCACCGAGACCCAGACCGAGATGCCGCACCGCTGTGCGATGGAGCGCCCATGAGATCCGTGATCGAAAACCTGCCCGCCTCGAAGATCCGCGAGGTCGCGAATGCGGCGATCGGCCGGGCCGACGTGCTGCCGTTCTGGTTCGGCGAGAGCGACGAGCCGACGCCGGATTTCGTGACCGAGGCGGCGGTCGCGTCGCTGCGCCGCGGCGAGACGGCGTATGCGCACAACCTGGGGCTGCCGGCCCTGCGCGAGGCGCTGGCGGGCTATGCGAGCAGCCTGCACCGGCCGGTCGGACCGGAGCGCATCGCCGTCACGTCGTCGGGCGTCAACGGCCTGATGATCGCGACGCAGGCGCTGGTGGGCGCCGGCGACGAGGTGGTCGCCGTGGTGCCGGTGTGGCCGAACATCACCGCGCAGCCGGCGATCCTCGGGGCCGACGTGAAGCGCGTGTCGCTGCAGGTGCACGACGGCGCCTGGCAGCTCGACCTCGAGCGCCTGCTGGCCGCGATCACCCCGCGCACCCGGCTGCTGCTGGTCAACGCGCCGAACAACCCGACCGGCTGGACGATGACCCGCGCCGAGCAGCAGGCCGTGCTCGACCACTGCCGCCGCACCGGCACCTGGATCGTCGCCGACGAGGTCTACGAGCGGCTGTACTACGAGCCGGATCCCGTCTCTGGGTCAAGCCATGCGGCGCCGAGCTTCCTCGACATCGCCGACGCGGACGACCGGCTGGTGGTGACGCACAGCTTCTCGAAGAGCTTCCTGATGACCGGCTGGCGGCTCGGTTCGCTGGTCGTGCCGGCGGCGCTGACGGCCGACATCGGCAAGCTGATCGAGTTCAACACCTCGTGCGCGCCGGTGTTCGTGCAGCAGGCCGGCATCGCCGCGCTGCAGGGCGCCGAGGC
>NZ_JBFUFP010000910.1:0-2247 GCF_056403375.1 Rhizobacter sp. P2_H2 | reverse complement strand
CAGCTCGATCAGCTGCTGCGCACGCTCGCGGGCTGCCGCCATCGGCAGCCCGCGGATCTCGGCCTGCAGCAGGATGTTGTCGATGACGCGCCGCCACGGCAGCAGCAGCGCGTTCTGGAACACGATGCCCACGTCGGTCTGCGGGCCGTTCACCGCACGGCCGGAGAGCGTCAACTCGCCGCCGCTGGCCGGCAACAGCCCGGCCACCAGCTTCATCAGCGTGCTCTTGCCGCAACCCGACGGGCCGACCACCGAGACGAACTCGCCGGCGCGGATCGAGAGATCGAGCGGGCGCAGCGTCTCGACGTCGCCGTCCTGCGTGCGGTAGGTCTTGCGCAGGCCGCGGGCCTCGATCAGCACCGGGGCCAGCTCGGCCTCTGGCACGGTCTTGAGCACGGCGCTCACGGCAGGTAGTCGAGAGTGACGTAGTCCTCGGGCTTGCCGCGCGTGGCCGGGTCCATGCCGCCGTACTGCACCAGCAGGTCCAGCGATTCGCCCACGTTCTTCATCGAGACGCGGAACGGCCGCAGCGCCTTGGTCTCGTCGGTGTGGTACAGCGCGGTCGTCAGCTTCAGGCCCACCAGCATGGTGTCGCGCTGGCCGGATTTCGGGTTCGCCTTCAGCGTCGCGTCGACCGCGGCCTCGGGGTTCTTCTCGGCCTCTTCGAGCGCGCGCGTGGTGGCGCGCAGGAAGCGCTTGACCAGGTCGGCTTTGCCGGACAGCGTGTCCTTGTGCGCGACGATGCCCGAGCTGATCAGGTTCACGCCGTAGTCGGCGAAGCGCACCACCTGCACGGGCTTCTTCGTCGCATCCTGCAGCTTGATGTTCTGGTCCATCACGTAGCCGAGCAGCAGGTCGGCCTGGCCGTTGATCACCGCGTTCAGCTTGGTCTGCGCGTCGCCGGAGACGGTCTTGAACTGGTTCTCCTGCAGCCCGGTCTTCTTCAGGAACAGCGGCCAGATCTGGCTCATCGAGTCGCCGGGCGTCATCGCGACGGTCTTGCCGGCGATGTCCTTCGCGGTCTTCACGCCCTTCTCGGAGAAGCCCATCACCGACATCGGGCTGACCTGCAGCGCGACGCCGACCGCCTTCACCGGCGCGCCCTTGGCAGCGGCCTTCATCATCGTCGGCACGTCGACATAGCCGAAGGTGGCCGAGCCCGCCGCCACCGCCTGGATCGACACCGCCGAGCCGCGGCCCTCCTGGATCTCCAGGTCGATGCCCTCGGCCTCGTAGAAGCCTTTCTCCTTGCCGATGAAGAAGGGCGCGTGCTCGCTGTAGACGTACCAGTTGAGCAGCAGCACCACCTTGTCGCGGGCCTGCGCGAAGGCAGGCGCGGCGAGGCCGACCGACAACGCGGCCGCCGCAGCGGCTTGCACCAGGACGCGTCTCTTCATGGGATGTCTCCTTCGGTTGTTGTTCAGGGCGTGCCGAGCTGTCCGGCGCGCTGCGAGGTGTGCCAGGGCATCAGCCAGCGTTCGACGAGTTCGACGGCGAGGAACAGCAGCACGCCCACCATCGACAGCAGCACCAGCGCGGCGAACATCAGCGGCAGGTCGAAGCTGCCGGTGGCCTTCTGCAGCACATAGCCGATGCCGGAGTTGGAGCCGACGAACTCGCCGACCACCGCGCCCACCACCGCCAGCGTCACCGAGACCTTCAGCCCGCTGAAGATCGACGGCAGCGCGGTGGGCAGCCGGAACTTGATGAACACCTTCCACGGGCTCGCGCCCATCGAACGGGCCAGGTCGATCACGTCGGCCTCGACCGACTTGAAGCCCTGCACCGTGGCGACCACCACCGGGAAGAAGCCGAGCAGGAAGGCCGCGATCACCTTGGGCACGATGCCGAAGCCGAACCACACGACGAACAGCGGCGCGATCGCCACCTTCGGGATCGACTGCGAGAACACCAGCAGCGGGTAGACGAAGCTCTCGACCAGGCGCGACGACGCGATCCACATCGCGATCGGCACGCCGAACAGCGCCGACAGCGCGAAGCCGCCCAGCGTGGCGTACAGCGTGGGCAGCGTCTCGCGCAGCAGCATCGGCCCCTCGGCCACCAGCTGGTGCGCCACCGACCACGGCGTGGGGATCAGGTAGGGCGGGATGCGGAACAGCCGCACCGCCAGGTCCCACAGCACCAGCAGCACCACCAGCAGCCAGGCCGGGCGCAGCGCGGGAGACAGGAGCCAGCGTTTCATCGTGCGGTCCTTCTTAACCGTTTGGTGAATTGCAGGGTCTGGCG
>NZ_JBFUFP010000909.1:0-2259 GCF_056403375.1 Rhizobacter sp. P2_H2 | reverse complement strand
ACCGGCAGCGGCGGGATCCACACGGCACACAGCGCCGCGCACAGCAGGACGAAGGGGAGGCTCATCGAACGCTCATTGAACGATCAGGCCTCGCTCCAGCGGCGGAACGAAGCACCGGTGCGGGAACGATCGGCGACGGGAGTATCGCGCGATGTTCCCACGACGGCGCCCGTCCTCAGGCCGTCTGCACCGCGTAGTCGGTATAGCCCTTGGCGCCCGGCGTGTAGAAGGTCGAGAAGTCCGGCGCGGTCAGCGGCGCATCCTTCTTCAGGCGCTCGACCAGGTCCGGGTTCGAGATGAACGGCCGGCCGAAGGCGACCAGGTCGGACTGGCCGGACTGCAGCGTCTTCTCGCCGCTCGCGCGGTCGAAGCCGCCGGCCAGGATGAACGGGCCCTTGAAGGCCTCGCGCAGCGCGGCCTTGGTGGCGGCCGGAATCGGGGGCGCGCCCATCGCCGAGTGATCGAGCTCGTGCACGTACAGCAGGCCGATGGCCGACAGTTCCTTCACCAGCGCGACGTACTGCTCGTCGACGCCGTCGAACGGGCCGGTCGCGTTGAACACGCCGTGCGGCGACACGCGGATGCCGACCTTGCCGGCGCCGATGCGGTTCGCCACCGCGCGCACCACTTCGAGCGCGAAGCGGTTGCGGCCGGCCGCGCTGCCGCCGTAGCCGTCGGTGCGCTGGTTGACGTTGCCGTTCAGGAATTGCTCGATCAGGTAGCCGTTGGCGCCATGCAGCTCGACGCCGTCGAAGCCGGCCTCGATCGCAAGCTGGGCCGAGGCGGCGTACTCGGCGACCACGTGGTCGATGTCGGCCTGCGTCATCGCACGCGGCGCGCTGTGCGGCTGCATGCCGTTCGAATCGGTGTACATCTCGCCGGGCAGCACGGCAGCGGTCGGGCCGACCACTTCGGCGCCGGCCGGCAGGTTGGCGGCGTGCGAGACGCGGCCGGTGTGCATCAGCTGGATCACGATCCTGCCGCCCTTGGCGTGCACCGCGTCGGTCACCAGTTTCCAGCCGGCGGCGTGGGCAGCGTTGTACAGGCCCGGGATGCGCGCATAGCCGAGACCGTTCGGCGACGGCGAGGTGCCCTCCGTGATGATCAGCCCGGCGCCGGCGCGCTGGGCGTAGTACTCGGCCATCAATGCGTTTGGCGTGTTGGCCTCGACAGCGCGGCTGCGCGTCATCGGCGACATCACGATGCGGTTGCGCAGCGACAGCGAGCGGAGGGTGGTCGGTTCGAAGAGCATGGGGCTGTCCTTGGGTCTGGCGGAATCGGTCCGGAATTTGTCCGGAAAGGCCCGCATCGTAGGACCGGCGCCAACCGGCTGTCGGCAGTTGTCAGGAGGCCTTTTCAGGCCGAGGCCATTCGTTCGGACGATGCATGCCTTCGTGGTCTGAGGTAGATGCAGGCAGCTGGAACTCGACCGCCTGCCGCCGCCGTTGCTCGTAGCGCGCGATCAGGCCGGGCCGGTCGAGGGCCGCTTCGTCGCCCTGCCAGGCGCCGTGTGCCGCCAGCGCCCCGTGGTGCAGCCGCAGTGCCTGCAGCAACCAGTCGGCGCGAGCCAGCGTCGTCGGCGTGCAGGTCTGCCCCTTCAGGTCGTCGTCGAGGTCGGTGGCGTGTGAGCGCCAGCCCTCGCGCAGGTACAGGTCGGCCAACGGCCCGGCGAGCGCGGCGCGCCACCCGCGGCAGATGCCGTCCAGCCAGTGCAGCACGGTGGCGGTGGCGCCGTCGGCAGCCAGCTGGCTGCGCAGGCGCTCGTACGCGTCGAGTGCGATCGCCTTCTCCATGCGGAAGGCACGCAGCGCGGCGTCTGCACCGAGCCGGCTCTCCAACTGCAGCAGCCAGCCGAACACGTGGCGCGATTCGATGCGCTCGGCCAGGTGGTGCTGCGGCGCGCTCAGGCCGGTGCCGGCGCTGTTGAAATGCCGCAGCGGGTCGAAGCGATACAGGTAGCCGTAGTCGAACAGCCAGACCTGCCGCGCGTCGCGCAACACGTTGCCGGGGCAGAAATCCCATTCGAAGAAGCCGGCGCGCAGCAGCGCGAGGCCGCTGTCGAACAGCTGGCGCAACCCGGTTTCGTCCCAGCCGTCGACCCGCGAGCCGGCGATCCACGGCGACACGATCAGGCCCTGCGTCAGCGAGGCGTAGAGCGTCGGGCTCAGGCCGGGCCGTTGCAACGCGGGCAGGCCGGCCATCTCGGCGCGGCGCTGCACCTCGTTGAGGAACGAGGTCTGGCCGTCGACGCCTTGCACC
>NZ_JBFUFP010000908.1:0-2260 GCF_056403375.1 Rhizobacter sp. P2_H2 | reverse complement strand
ACACGGCGAAGGCCAGAATCTTGGCTTGGTCAAGCATTGCGGTCATAGCCGTCTACCTTGCCTCCCGTGGAACGGACGCGTTGCACAACAAAGGCCTGCATCTCCGACGACATGCACGCGAGCGGCAGCGTGCTGAACTGTGCTTTCGAGTAGAGGAGGAGCCAGACGCTACGGAACTGCCAAAGTTCGCGCACTGCGGTCCACTGAAGCGTTGCAGTGCCAATGGGGGAACTGAGGGTGAACGAAGACTCGTCTGCGCGAAAGGTGGCCTGCGCGTTCCCCATTTCGCGAAACTTGCGAAGCGAGTTTCGATAGTGAACCACGTACAAGGCTGCAGCAAACACAGTCCCCAGGACAAGAACGCTTGCAAGTGCACCGACAAGCCACACTGCCTCACCTTGCGCGATCACGATGCTGAGGCAGATCGCAACCACTCCCAGGGCGACGACGAACCCGATACCGATTGAACGATACCAAAACGCGAGCACTGCCTGACGCAGCAGCGAGTCGGTGTAGATGAGTTTGGCCTCGTGCAGCATGGCGAAGATGTCCGAATTGAGAACGGGACCTATAGCCGGCCCGTCTACCGAGCAGGCGGACGATGTGAGCCATCGGCCCTTGGACCTGAAGGCCGATAGCCTAGCCGAAAGCAGCCCTTCGCGAGCGACCGGAAGTGGCCGACATGCGATCTTCGCGCCAGCGGCCAGATCGCAGGTTGCAGCCACGCCGAGCGTCCGACCGCTACGCTCGGTATAGCCGCCTTTGGTGAGTGTCAACGGGTCGGTCGAGGACGACCCGTACCAGTACTTTGCATCGCTGATGCCACGGCTGACTAGAAAAAGTACCTGGGTCGCCCATCGCTCAAACGTCCCGTTCTACTCGCTGGCTTCCACTGGCAGGGCTAGGCCTTGTCCGTGAGCCCAATGCCAAAACCACAAGCCTTGCGGATGAGCAAGTGGCCGAGCGTCGCGCCGAAGTTCGAGCTGTGACTTGATGCCCCCCTCCGGACATTGCTGAATCTCAGCAGCAAGCACTGCAACCGCCACCGAGGACAGCCTGAGGTTCAGGCTCATGTTCGTGAACTGGGTCCATACGACCGGCGTGTGCAAGCCGCGGTCAAGCGACACAGACAACGACCACCAGCATCCGAAGTTGGTGCGAGTGGTGAAGAGGTCGTACCAGCCTCGCGCTGACGGAAAGGAGACCCGCATCTCCTCCCGCTCGCCGCCGTTCGCCAGGCGGCTCAAAACCTCCGCAAACCTCGCCCGCCAATCGGCTGACGCGGCAACATGCAGCCCCTGCCAACGGCTCACAGGCTCCTTGKCGCGCAACACAACGGCACCCGGCTTGTCCGCGAGCGTCTCGAAGTACGGATAGGGCGCAATCCCACCGATGGCGCGCTGGATCTTCGAGCTATCTAGGTCCAGCGGTCTGCGTTCCTTTCTTCCCATGTCAGCGAGCTTATCCCGTCTGCTGCTGACATCCCGGCGGCTCGCTGGCTTGCCCTGAAGCAGATGTTGGTGAACGGCAACTGCTGGCCGATCTCCGTCCGACCACCGGGGAGGCACGGCTCATGAAATGGTTGCTGCGATGACGGGAGCTTCGCCGAACGACAGCGGCAAGCGCGGGAGCACCACCTCTGCAAGCTGCACCAGCAAGGTAGCCTCAACGGGACGATTCGGAACGGCCACGCGCGCGTAACGGCCGCGTTGGTCGTCCCAGTCGTACGCGAACAAGCCGACATCTGAATAGCTCTTCCAGACCTCGTCGGTGCCCCAGCCCTTGACGGGAATGTGTTCGCCGATGGCACTGTGCTGCACGCATGCATCCACTACCTCTGCGGGGACTGGACCGCTTCCCGCCGTAGCGAACACCGCATAGTTGCCAGCCTCGTCTCTTGCGAACCAGTCAAACTCCGAGCCTTGCATATCGACTATCGGCTTCAAGCTAGATTTCCCTCGAATCAACGTTCAGACTCCCACGAGGCAGACGGTCGCGAAGGACTGYAAGTGGCCGAGACTTCCAATTCGCAGCCGGCCTTCATGCTGTTGGCCAACTCAGCTACCACCACCAAAAGTGGCGAACGGAAGACGGGCACATCAGGCGTCCGCTCGAAGTGGCGCTTCTTCAGGCGCGCATACCAACCCATATGACAGCCTCCGTCGATGCTGAAACTATGGGCGACAGAACCTTCGGCCAGAACTGACCACCCGCGATGTAAGAAGCCGATCGGTCATGGTGCTGCTCTTCCTCAGTGAGG
>NZ_JBFUFP010000907.1:0-2264 GCF_056403375.1 Rhizobacter sp. P2_H2 | reverse complement strand
GCGCAGGAGAGAATGGTCCATGAACTCCATCCGCGAAGTCCTGTTCTCTAAGGCGCTCAACTATGCAGAAGCCAAGTAAAAACTCCCAGCACTACCCCCAAGCGGCGCCCAACCAATCGATAGGACGCCGCTCGGTAGGCCGGGCTTCGCCTCTCATTTCAAACGCTAGGCCTCAAAGCGGAGGCCGAATCGCATGACCGGAAGCAATCCATACGCACCGCCTGAAGCGGCTTTGGAAGACATCGGCGAGAGTGCCTTGAGGACGGACTATGGCCTCAAGCTCAGCGCGTCCCTCTTCTGGCGAATCATCGTGTTTCAAATCATCCTTATGATGCCCGTAGCACTCACGCTCAGCTTCTCTGGTCAAACGGAGAGCATCACACTTCTGATGCTGAAGCCCACCCTATTTTTCATCTTCGTCGCAGCTGCAGTCGCGGTCTCATTGCAATTATTCCGCCCTGGGCTTCCTTTCCTTGTTTGGGGTCACAGGCTAGGTATGTTGCCAAGCAGCTGGCGCAGATTCAGTTGGGCTCTTTGCGGTCTGTACGTGCTTTTGGGAATCGTGAACACATGCGTGGCATTCGCCACGCCGTTGACCGTCTGGACTCAATACAAAACATCTGGTCCCCTTCTTGCCATCCTCGTCTTTTGCATCCTTGCACCTCGCTTTATCGTGAGGCCTACCCCTTCCATCGAGCGGACAGCCACAGGCGGGCTTCGCCCATCTGCGCCTGCCGCTCATGCCCACCGTTAGGCCTCACAAGAACCCATGAAAACAATCTGCTACTGGCTGTGCTTCACTTTGGTTGCAATACCAAATACTTACGGCTTAGCTGCGTGGGCTGCCGCTCTGTTCCACATCTCGCTTCCCGCGCCGCCATTCTTTGCGCTGCTCTTCTCCTTCAGTTCACCCGTTCCGCAGGTGCTTGCCCTACTTCTACCCAGGTTCATCCTGGTCCTGGTAAGCGTAGCCATCGTCTTCCTCCTTGTGCGTCGGGTTTGGCTCGCTACAGCAAAGAACGAACGCGGTGCTCCGTGGTCGTTCTATGGCATTCCCAAGGCGCTGGGGTACATAGGTGCCGGTTCCTTTGTACTGGCACTTCTCGGCTTCGCACTTTCCATCGCAATCAAAGCAGGCTCCGGTGTACCAGCAGGCATGCTTCTACTTCCAGCAGTAATTTGCATCCCCTGGGCGTTCTTCCTCACCGAGCTTCTAAGCTTCAGAAGGCGTCCTCTTACGCGTGAGGCCTAACTCTTTAATCGAGGGGACCTCACCCGGCAAGCCGGGCGCCGCCTCTCATCTCAAACGTTAGGCCTCGAATGCCAACATTTCAGAACGCCCGCGCCTATCTCCACGAGGTTGTCCGCCGGTACCGCGAACTGCCCAGCTACTCCGATACCGGCATGTCGTACAGGCCGCACTGTCGGCGGGACCGACTTTGCACGTTCGAGACGGACTACAGCCGCCCCGCAGACTTTCGCTTCTACTTCCAGAGTCCGCATCCCTACCGACCGCTGCGGCACTTAACCACGCAGACAACCGTGGGCATCAGGAACGCAAAGCCGTACTTCGTCACTCGCTACTACCAAGGGAACGGCAGGGCTGAGACTCCGGAAGATCTGGACCTTGCCATCGCTGGCGCGACCGGGATCTCAAGTGGGACCGCCCACACGATAGCCTCGCTGCTGTTCCCGGAAGTATCCGGGTTCTCGTTGCTTGATCTGCGCTGCATCAGGTTCCGCCGAAGCCGGGTCGTCGATGGCGTCAGATGCGTGTCGGTCTCTGGGCTGCATCCCTACGGAGGCGGGAGGTACACAGCTTGGTTTGGGGAGCAGGACTTCCTTCTGCGCCGGCTCCTGACGAGTCGATTCAAGGCAGAGGAGAATCGAACCAACGTTCGGACTTCTCACGTGATTCCACAAGATCGATTTGCTCCGCCGCGAGTCGATGCCTAACCCGTCCTTCAAGCGGACCCGCCTTCGACGGTCCGTTTAAGTCAAACGTTGAACGGCCGCTTTCCGGCGGCTTGCTTAGCCTGTGCCAACTTCCGCTTTGGGTCGATTCTGTGAGTTCACGGGCGCGCGGAGCGGACATTCGGGCTGGCCTGGTCGACGCGAAGCACGAGCCGCTGCTCAGCCAGAGTTGCCGACGACACCTCGCAACGTCAGCTTCATCGCAACGAGCGGACATTCGAAGTTCCCGGCCGACCGGCAGCAACGTGCTGCAAAGCGGTCACTTGATCTTTGAGGCCACGCTCTCCGCG
>NZ_JBFUFP010000906.1:0-2268 GCF_056403375.1 Rhizobacter sp. P2_H2 | reverse complement strand
TCCACGCCCTGATCGAAATCGACGCTGGCGACATCAGCGCCCGGGACCTGGGCGTGCGCCTGCGCCTGGAAAAATCCAGCGTCAGCCGCATGCTGCGCAAGCTCGTGGACTCGGGCGATGTGTGCGAGGCACCTGCCGAGCACGACAGCCGGATCAAGCTGCTCTCGCTGACCCCGCCGGGTCGACGGCGCGTGTCGGCGATCCACGCCCACGCGCGCGCCCAGGTCGCGGCCGCCTTGGGCCGCCTGAAGCACGGCCAGCACCGCACCGTTCTCAACGGCCTGCGGCTCTACAGCGAGGCGCTCGCAGGCGTGCATGAGGTGCGCCCCGATCCGCCAGCGGTCGATGTGACGCCGGGCTACCAGGTCGGGCTCATCGCCAGCGTCACCCGGATGCACGCACTGCACGACGCACGAGGGGCCGGCATCGGACAACGCGTCGAGTCCGCTGTCGCGGCAGGCCTGGCGGATTTCTGCGACAGGCTCGGCAGGCCGGGGAATGGCATCTGGACGGCCCGGCAAGGTGGCGACATCGTCGGCTCGGTCGCCATCGACGGCGATGGCCCGGGCCTCGGCGTCGCGCATCTGCGCTGGTTCATCGTGGACGAGGGCCTCCGCGGCCGCGGCGTGGGGCGCAAGCTGCTGGCCAGCGCGCTGGACTTCGCCGACGGCCAGGGATTCGCCGAAACACACCTGTGGACCGTCGACGGTTCGTCTGCCGCCCGGCATCTCCGTGAGTCGCATGGCTTCGTCTGCGTGGAAGAGCGGCCTGCCACCCAGTGGGGCCAGGACGTCCTGGAACAGCGTTTCGCGAGGRGGCGACCATGATCTCGACGCCAACCACCGAGGAGCTTGCCGGCGTTGCCCCGGAGTTGCCGACCGCGGGCCGGCTGAAGGGCCGGGTGTGCCTGGTCACCGGCGCCACGAGTGGGATCGGTCGCGCCACCGCGCTGCGGATGGCCGCGGAAGGCGCAGCCGCCGTGGTCGTGACGGGCCGCCGGGAGGAGCTCGGCCAGGCGCTCGCCGGCGAGATCCGCGAGCGCGGTGCCGAATGCCTTTTCGTGGCGGGTGATGCGACCCGCGAGCAGGACGTCGTCTCGACCCTCCAGCAGGCACACGTCCGGTTCGGCAGGCTCGACGCCGTGTTCAACAACGCGGGCTGCCAGGAACGCCGAGGCCCGTTGGCGGAGCAAAGCGACGAGGTGTACGCCCGCGTGTTCGACACGAATGTGCGTGCACTCTTTCATTTCATGCGCCATGCCATCTCGGCCATGCTGGCGGGTGGCGGCGGCACGATCGTCAACAACACCAGCGTGAGCGGGATTCGCAATCCCAATCCGGGGCTGTCTCTCTACAGCGCGTCGAAGGCGGCAGCCAACTCGCTCACGCGATCGGCCGCGATGGAATATGCGCCGGCAGGGATCCGGATCAACGCGGTCGCGCCGGGACGCGTGCTCACGGACATGATGCTTTCATCCGGCATTGCGGACATGCGCAGCGTCGCGGCCGGCCTGCCGCTGCGCAGGATGGGCCATCCGGAAGAAGTGGCCGCCGCCGCCATCTGGCTGATGTCTGATGAAGCGCGCTATGTCGTGGGCCATGTGCTCGCGACCGATGGTGGGTTCCTGGCGGGGTAGGGAAGGCGTGGCGCCCTGTCAGCACGCGGCGTCGCGTTCCGGTCTGCAGCGGCGTGCCCCATGGGGAGGAGGCGACGACCTCCCGACCGTTCCTCCCTCGACCAGAAAGCGTGCGATCGCGCGCCTGACGTCCGATGTCACTCCCACTTCACTCCACTGAGGCGCCCGCACGATCTCCAGCTCGGGAAACCCCGCCAGCGTCGTTGCGTTGCCTTCGATGCTGCAGCGTGCCAGGGCCAGCAGCACGGCGGTGCAGGTCAGTGCCCTCATGCCGTCGTTCCGGGGGAGGAGCGAATCGCGAGAGGCGGCAGCAGGTTGCGGCGCAAGGCCACGCACTCGAAGCCGCAACGCTGCATGTTCAGCAGCGACGGATTGACCTCGTCCGTGGGCTCGCCCGTCTCGGTGCCGATCCAGCGCACGCCGGTGCGCGTCGCATCCTTGACGCGGCGCGCCATGAGCGCGCGCTGACCGCCGCGGCGCCGATGCGACTCCAGCATGCTGCCGATCCCGACCCAGGCCTGGTCGCCATCCACGAACAGCGCGCCGCCGCCGACGGCCGTGGTGCCGTCGAAGGCGCCGTAGAGCTGCCAGCGAGGACGGTCGTGCAGCGCGCGCAACCAGGTGGCGACGAA
>NZ_JBFUFP010000905.1:0-2271 GCF_056403375.1 Rhizobacter sp. P2_H2 | reverse complement strand
GGGCAGTGCCGATTATAGAATTCGCCACCTTTTCGCGCCCCATGTCGACTTCTTCCCCCTCCCGCTTGTTCGCCCTCGTGCCGTGCGCCGGTGTCGGCGAGCGTGCCGCGGCGAACGGGCCGAAGCAGTACGCGGCACTGGCCGGTGCGAGCGTCGTCTCGCACACGCTCGCCGCACTCGCGCAGGTGGCGCGGCTCGCGAACGTGCTGGTCGTGCTGAGCCCTACCGACACCGCGTTCGAATCGCATGCACCCGGCTTCACCGGCTGGGCCGCGCGCGTCGGTGGCGAGACCCGCGCGCAGACGGTGGCCAACGGGCTGGCCGAGCTGCTGGCGCGCGGCGCGCACGCCGACGACTGGGTGCTGGTGCATGACGCCGCGCGCTGCCTGGTGCGCCCCGAATGGATCGACCGCCTGATCGACGTGTGCCTGCACGATGCGGTCGGCGGGCTGCTGGCGTTGCCGCTGGCCGACACGCTGAAGCACGAGGTGCAGGGCCGCAGCGAAGCGACGCTGGAGCGCCGCCACAAGTGGCAGGCGCAGACGCCGCAGATGTTCCGTATCGGCCGGCTGCGCGAGGCGTTGCTGCATGCCGGCGCCCAGGTCACCGACGAGGCGAGCGCGATCGAGGCGCAGGGCCGCTCGCCGCTGCTGGTGCGCGGCGCGCTGGAGAACCTGAAGATCACCTACCCGGACGACTTCGCGTTGGCCGAACGACTGCTGAGGACGCGCTGATGAACCCGAACCGCAACAAGCTGCCGGCGATGCGCATCGGCGAGGGCTGGGACACGCACCAATTGGTGGCCGACCGCAAGCTGGTGCTGGGCGGCGTCGAGATCCCGCACACGCACGGGCTGCTCGGCCATTCCGATGCCGATGCGCTGTGCCATGCGCTGACCGATGCGTTGTTCGGCGCCGCCGCGCTCGGCGACATCGGCAAGCACTTCCCCGACACCGACCCGCAGTTCCACGGCGCCGATTCGCTCGCGCTGCTGGCCGAGGCGGCGCGCCGCGTGCGTGCCGAGGGCTGGGAGATCGCCAACGTCGACAGCACCATCGTCGCGCAGCAGCCGAAGATGGCGCCGCACATCCTGACGATGCGCCAGCGCGTGGCCGGCGCGCTCGGCCTCGATGTCGACCGCGTCAGCGTGAAGGCCAAGACGGCCGAGAAGATGGGCCCGGTCGGCCGCCTCGAAGCCATCGAGGCGCGCGCCGTGTGCCTGCTGATCAAGCCCTGAGCGAAGCCTCCCGGCGTCGCCAGAACAGCCAGCCCAGCCCGCACGCCATCATCAGCACCACCGCCGGCTCCGGCACCGGCGTCACCAGGAACGCGCGGCTGCCGAGCGTGGTGACGACGAACTGCCCGCGGTCGTTGATGTCGCTCGCATACAGGAAGAGGTCGTTGAACGACGGATCGGCGTTGACGAACGACAGGCTGTTGACGTCGACCGGGTTGCTGCCGTCCGGGCCGGTGATGAAGGCGTGGGAGAACAGGTAGGGCGAGAAGGTGTAGCTGCCCGCGATCTGGCCGAGGTTGTTGATCGCGCGCCCCCCCGCATAGAACTCCTCTCGACCCTGCCCCTGGAACGTGACCAGTTGCTCCAGCCCGATCCGCTTCACGGCACCGTTGGCTTCGGTGAGGTAGACACCGCCGTCGGGGCCGTAGAACCTCGCGGCGCCGCTCAGCACCTGCCCGCGGTCGTTGATGTCCGACACGGTCGTGATCGTGTCGATGCTGTCGTAGTCGTAGCCGGGAACCCGCACCTCGGTCAGCGCCTGGTTGCTCGCATCGGCGAGGGCGCCGCGCCAGCGCACCGGCTCGGTCGCGTCGCCGCGCACGCGGTTCTCGGCGCTGACCGCCACGGTGCCGGCGGCATTGATGCCGCTCGCGGTCGAGGTCGCGCCACCCAGCGTGCCGATCGGCCGGATCGCGCCGGCGCCAGGCGTCGTGACGAAGCCGCGCTGCAGGCCGTCGGCGTTGACGAAGGTGCCCGTCACCTGGCCGCTGGCGTTGATGCGGCTGGCGAAGCTGTTCGCGCTCGACCCGAGGCTGCGCGGCGTAGCACCGGCGCCCTGCATCACGAAGGCGCGGACGTCGTCCGGTGCGTCGCCGTTGTTGCCGCTGATCGACGAGGTGCCGACGACCCAGCCCTGGTTGTTGATGCCGGTCGCCTGGTTCCAACTGCCGCCCAGCGTCGGGATGCTGGTCAGGCCGATGCCGTCGGCACCGGTCACGAAGGCCATGTAGCTGTCGTCGGACGACCAGCCGTTG
>NZ_JBFUFP010000904.1:0-2273 GCF_056403375.1 Rhizobacter sp. P2_H2 | reverse complement strand
GGAAATGGTAGAACAAGCGCCATGCTGCTCGTTGCAACTTCTTCAAGATTTGGTGTTGTGACAGTGCTTGGAGTATTGTTTGGGTTTGCACAGTTCTTCATCTTGCTGATGTTTAAAACTGCCCTAACAACTCGTGTGCGTTAGCGCCAAAAAGTGGAATCCTTGAGGAATTGACATGGCATCAGATCAGTATACAGTCACCTATGAAGATGTTTGCAAAGCCACCGATGCGATTGCTGGAGCGGTTGGCAATTTGACATCAGGCATCGTTGATGGCCTTAAGGAAACACAACGAGATGCTGCAAAGATTCTGTTGCAGTATCGTCTGAAGTATGCCGCGGCGGTTGAGGCTGCAATCACAGCGAGAAATGCCGCAGTAGCGGCTGGGGATGTCTATCTCGAAGGAGTTTGGCGTGCCTACGAAAGTGATTTGACTAAAACGGTGTTCGAGCTTTCTGACGAAGCCAAGACCTCGGCGCAAAGAATAGCTGTACATGACGCACTGATGACATCGCGACTGGCATCTCTGGGAAGCTATGTTGGCCCAGCGTTCGATACATATAAGGTCTTTGATGCCATAGCTTCCGGAGATGGTGAAAAGGCAGGAGAAGGAGCGCTCTCGATATTGCTGGGGCTTGTGGGTGGAATTATCGGTGGGGCGATTGGAAGTGCAATCGTTGTTGGGCCAGGAACGGTGGTGGGTGCCTCGATAGGTGCGGGCCTAGGGTCGGCTTTGCTGGCACTGTCAGCAGAATATGTAAATAAGAAATTTGGTGTTCCCGCGGCGGAATGGGTAGGTAAGTGGCTGCCGGATAGTTTTTGGAGAGGACTGGACTCGCTTACTGGAGGGGCAGGAGCGGCCAATATAGATCCAGCGGGGAGTGTCTTTGCGTCGACCCTGATTGGGAGAATGGATCGTACGCTAGCTGGAAAAGATATTGGGCGCTTCTTTGATCTTGCAGGCTCTGCTCGTCAATCTCGGGAAACTGTTGACCTTCTCAACGGATTGGCACGACTTTTCGTTTCTGAAGCGCCGGTGCTGACTCAGACGGCCAGCGAGCAGCAGTTGCTGGATTTCAGTAAGCGTATTGCAGGCGTAACGGACATATTCGGCGGTGGACTCCGCATCCTTCCCATCCCACCGACCGCAGAACAGGCTCGCACCAACTACGGTTCGTTCATTGCTCTTCAAGCTCGTGTGCCGATTATTCTGGCGGCGAAAGATAGTGATACGAATTCGTCACTCATTGCCTTCTTGACGTCTGTACATGGACAGAGTCAGCTGGATCTGTGGAACGCTGATGTTGCTCTGCGTGCGGCGAGCGGTGGTCAGCAGGGAGCATTGGATGGATTGAACTTTAGCGATTCGTATCTCGAAAATCTGGCGACTTCAGTTAGATATTTAGGCGAGCGCAATAAAAATGAGTACACATCTGAGGTGATCCGAACTGGTCGCACAGGTTCAAACGCATACTGGTATGAACTGATAGATGATCAAGGGGGTAGAACAAGGTTGAACGTCGCAGATGCGGGCGCTTCCGCGGCCACAGGCGAGGATGCTCGTGTACGGGTGTCCTTCGGCGGCAAGGGAAGTGATCTGATTACCGGTGGCAAGCTGAGCGACCACTTATACGGCGGAGCCGGCTTGGATCAAATCAACGCCGGCGACGGCGACGACTATGTCGAAGGCAACGCCGACTTCGATTCGCTGTACGGTGAGAAGGGCAATGACACGCTACTCGGTGGTGCCGGCGGTGACTGGCTGTCCGGAGGTGTGGGCAACGATCAACTGAGCGGCGGTGCAGGCGCCGATACCTACGAGGTCAACGCCAACGAAGGCGTCGACACGATCCTCTCCAGCGATGCCGCCGACGTGCTCAAGCTTGCAGGCCGCACGCTGACTGGCACCGGCACCATCAAGACCAGCGCCAACGGCGTCACGGTGTGGGTCGACGAGTCGGTGGCCTCGGCGCCGATCATCTACATGCTCGACGCCAACCGCGCCGAGTTGACGCTGGCCGGTTCGGGCAGCACGGTCGTCATCAAGGATTTCCAATCCGGCGACCTGGGCATCACGGCCCCGGTGGCGACCCCGCCCGTGGTGCCGCCGGCACCGCCCACGAGCGCCGACTTCGCCTCGGTGGATGGCTTCCAGCAGTACAAGGACTGGAGCCACGCGGGCCAGGCGGCCAGCACCTTCGCCAACATCGCCGCCGGCTTCTACCGCGTCGAAGGCAGCAAGGGCAGTGACGTGATGACCGGGGGCGCATCGC
>NZ_JBFUFP010000903.1:0-2285 GCF_056403375.1 Rhizobacter sp. P2_H2 | reverse complement strand
GGCAGGCGGTTGGCGGCGGGCAGTCTAGCCCACACGCCTTCTCCCTCGGGCCAGCGCGCCTAGAATCGACCCTCCCCCGCCGATCCGGACGCCTCCGATGACCCGCAAGCTCTTCGTCACCACCGCCCTGCCGTACGCCAATGCGCCGTTCCACATCGGGCACATGATGGAGTACGTCCAGGCCGACATCTGGGTGCGGTTCCAGCGCATGGTCGGCAACGAGGTGCACTTCGTCTGCGCCGACGACGCGCACGGCGCGCCGATCATGATCGCCGCCGAGAAGGCCGGCAAGACGCCGCAGCAGTTCGTCGCCGAGATCGCGGCCGGCCGCAAGCAGTACCTCGACGGCTTCAGCATCGGCTTCGACAACTGGCACTCCACCGACGGTCCCGAGAACCACCAGCTCGCGCAGGACATCTACCGCGCACTGCGCAAGGAAGGCCTGATCGCCGAGCGCACGATCGAGCAGTTCTTCGACCCGGTGAAGGCGATGTTCCTGCCCGACCGCTACATCAAGGGCGAATGCCCGCGCTGCGGCACCAAGGACCAGTACGGCGATTCGTGCGAGAACTGCGGCGCGGTCTACGCGCCCACCGAGCTGAAGAACCCGTACTCGGCGCTCAGCGGCGCCACACCGGTGCTCAAGAGCAGCGCGCACTACTTCTTCCAGCTCTCGTCGCCGCGCTGCATCGAGTTCCTGAAGGACTGGACGCACACGCCCGGCCGCCTGCAGCCCGAGGTGCTGAACAAGATCCGCGAATGGTTCGCCGTCGACGAGCACGGCCACGGCGGCCTGGCCGACTGGGACATCAGCCGCGATGCGCCCTACTTCGGCATCCGCATCCCCGACACCGAGGACAAGTACTTCTACGTCTGGCTCGACGCGCCGGTCGGCTACCTGGCGTCGCTGAAGAACTACTTCGACAAGACCGGGCGCGACTTCGACGCGTTCTTCGCCGACCCGGCGGTCGAGCAGGTGCACTTCATCGGCAAGGACATCACCTACTTCCACACGCTGTTCTGGCCGGCGATGCTGCATTTCAGCGGCCGCAAGACGCCGGACCACGTCAACGTGCACGGCTTCATCACCGTCAACGGCGGCGAGAAGATGAGCAAGAGCCGCGGCACCGGCATCTCGCCGCTGAAGTACCTCGAGGTCGGGCTGAACCCGGAATGGCTGCGCTACTACATCGCGGCCAAGCTGAACGCGAAGGTCGAGGACATCGACTTCAACCCCGACGACTTCACCGCCCGCATCAACTCCGACCTGGTCGGCAAGTACATCAACATCGCGAGCCGCGCCGCCGGCTTCCTCAGCAAGCGCTTCGGCGGGCGGCTGTCGGCCGACCTCGGCGTCGAGGGCCGCTCGCTGCTCGACGGCCTGCGCAACCACCGCCGGGCGATCGAGGAGCTCTACGAGGAGCGCGAGTACGGCAAGGCGCTGCGCGAGGTGATGCTGCTGGCCGACCGCGTGAACGAGTACGTCGACCAGAACAAGCCCTGGGACCTCGCCAAGAAGGCCGGGCAGGAGGCGGTGCTGCACGATGTGTGCAGCGTCTGCATCGAGGCCTTCCGCGTGCTGACCATCTACCTGAAGCCGGTGCTGCCGGCGCTGGCCGTGCAGGTCGAGGCCTTCCTGAAGGTCGAGCCGATGGTGTTCGCCGATGCGGCGCGCGCGATCGGCGGCCACACGATCGGCGACTACAAGCACCTGATGCAGCGCGTCGACCCGGCGCTGCTCGACAAGCTGCTCGAGCCGCCGGTGATCGCACTGCCGCCGCCGGGCGGCGAGGAGCTCGCGCCCGAGATCAGGATCGAGGATTTCGCCAAGGTCGACCTGCGCATCGCGAAGATCGTCGCCTGCGAGGCGGTCGAGGGCAGCGACAAGCTGCTGCGCCTGACGCTCGACGTGGGCGAGGCAAAGACGCGCAACGTCTTCAGCGGCATCAAGTCGGCCTACAAGCCGGAAGACCTGGTCGGCAAGTTCACCGTGATGGTGGCCAACCTCGCGCCGCGCAAGATGAAGTTCGGGCTCAGCGAAGGCATGGTGCTGGCCGCATCGCATGCCGACGAGAAGGCGAATCCGGGGCTGTACGTGCTGGAGCCGTGGCCGGGCGCGACGCCGGGCTTGCGGGTGCGCTGAGCGCCGGTTCCCCAAACAGGGTGAGAGACAGCCGCCCGGCAGGCGGCTATCCTGCGCGCCTTCGAGGGAGAGCAGCATGGGTTTTCTGGATGATCTGAAGCGGCAGGCCGACGCGCTGAAAACGCAGCAGACGGTCGACACG
>NZ_JBFUFP010000902.1:0-2287 GCF_056403375.1 Rhizobacter sp. P2_H2 | reverse complement strand
AGGTGCGGCAGCACGGCGAACTGCTTCAAGGTCAGCGTGCCTTTCACGCCGATCACGCCCGGCCGCGCCACGCAACAGTACGGCACCGTCGCGAGCGGCCGGCTGCGCTGCCAGGCCGGCCCGGCGGGGAAGGCGCCGATCGCGAGATCGAGTTGCTCCTGCAGCAGCATGTCGGCGATCCGGAAGCGGTCGGTCGCGACGACGGCGATGCGCGCCTGCGGCGCCTCTGCCGCCAGCCGCGCGACCAGGCCGGGCAGCAGCCAGGTGTCGATCCAGTCGGGCATGCCGATCACCAAGCTGCGGTCGCTGCGCGCCGGATCGAAGGCCGGGGCATCGGAGACGACGGCCTGCAGCTCGGCCAGCGCCGGCGCCAGCGCCGACTGCAGCTCGAGCCCGCGCTGCGTCGGCTGCATGCCGCCCTTGCCGCGCACCAGCAGCTCGTCGTGGAACAGCTCGCGCAGCCGCGCCAATGCGCCGCTGACCGCCGGCTGGCCGAGGTGAAGGCACGCTGCCGCCTTCGACACGCTGCGCTCGCGCAGCAGCACCAGCAGCGTCACCAGCAGGTTCAGGTCGACGCCCCTGAAATCACGTTCTCTGATAGTTCCGATCATTTCAATCGATTTGCGTGATGAAGGCTTCGATTGAATCATGGGCCACCCTTCAACGGAGCAATGCCCATGACTTCTTCCATCCACACCCGCCCGCTGGCGTCGATCACCCGCGAGGCCGCCGCCACGCTGATAGCCCACGCCCAGGCCGCCGCACGCTCGCTCGGCATCCACGTGACGGTGGCGGTGACCGATGCGACCGGCGAGCTGAAGGCCTTCGAGCGCGACGACGGCGCCCGCTTCCTGACCGCGTCGATCGCGGTCGACAAGGCCTGGACAGCGACCTCCTACGGCGTGTCGACCCGCCAGTGGACCGCGATCCTCGAGCGCCCGATGGCGGCCCAGCTCRCGCACCGGCCGCGCTTCGTCGCTGTCGGCGGCGGCTGCCCGATCTTCGACGGCACGCAGCTGGTCGGCGGCATCGGCATTTCCGGCGGCGACGCCGAGCAGGACCACCAGGTGGCCGAGCGGGCCATTGCGGCGCTCGGCCTGGCCGCCTCGGCCTGATCGACCTTTCCCTCCCTCCTTGAACGAGAGATTGCTTCCCATGTCTTCTGCCCTGTTCTCCCTGCGTGCCGCAGCCGGCGCATTGGCCTCCACCGCCATCGCGCTCGCCGCACTCGGCGCTGCCGTCACGCCCTCGGCCACACGGGCCGCCGCCCCGATGGTCAAGACCCAGGCACCCGGCTTCTACCGCGTGATGCTCGGGGCCTTCGAAGTCACTGCACTGAGCGACGGCACCGTCGACCTGCCGGCCGACACGCTGCTGCACCCGCCGTCCGGCGCGATGGCCTCGCGGCTCGCTGCCGCGCACCTGAAGAGCCCCGTCGAGACCTCGGTCACCGGCTTCCTGGTCAACACCGGCGACAAGCTGGTGCTCGTCGACACCGGCGCCGGCGCGCTGTTCGGGCCCACGCTCGGCAAGCTGACCGCAAGCCTGCGGGCCGCCGGCTACCAGCCCGAGCAGGTCGACGAGGTGCTGCTGACCCACGCCCACCCCGACCACGTCGGCGGCCTGATGGGGCCGGGCGGCGTGGCGTTCCCGAACGCCACGGTGCGCCTCGACGAGGCCGACGCGCAGTACTGGCTGTCGGCCGCGAAGATGGAGGCCGCGCCGGCACAGGCCAAGGGCTTCTTCCAGGGCGCGATGGCCTCGCTGAATCCCTACGCCGAAGCCGGCCGGCTGAAGCCGTTCGCCGCCGGCACCGAGCTGCTGCCCGGCATCCGCGCCATCGCGGCACGCGGGCACAGTGCCGGGCACACGGTCTATGCCGTCGAGAGCCAGGGGCAGCGCCTGCTGCTGATCGGCGACCTGATCCATGTCGGTGCCGTGCAGCTCGACGACCCGCGCGTCACGATCGCGTACGACAGCGACGAGCCCGCCGCGGCCGCCACGCGCCGCCAGGTGTTCGCGCAGGCAGCCGCGCAGAACACGCTGATCGGCGCCCCCCACCTGCCGTTCCCCGGCCTCGGCCACCTGCGCCGGGCCGGCGCGGGGTACCGCTGGCTGCCGGTGGACTACACGGCACAGCTGAAATAGCGGCGCCGTCCGGCCGGGCAAGGGCGGTGCGCGAACCGGGCAGCGTGCCTTAGGATCCGCCCATTGCCCATGACCGACCCGTCGCTTCCCGACCGCTCCATCGCATTGCCGCTGCGCCGCCTGGCCCTCGCCCTGGTGG